>CAZQIK010000009.1:0-13748 GCA_964593085.1 uncultured Spirochaeta sp. | reverse complement strand
AGCCTGAACGGGATACCTGAAGGGGATCCGAGGCTGAGATCTGGTCAACTGAACCGACGGCGATGGTGTTTTGATACCTTGCCGGGTATAAGAGACCGTCAGCTCCCGAGTTGCCGGATGCAGCCACCACGGTTATTCCAGCTTCATCGATCGCGTCAAATAGGGAACTCAGCTCGAGATCGCCTGGACCTCCCAAACTCAAATTAATGACGTGGGCCCTCGTAGGAGAACCCGTGACGTCGTTGCAATCCACTCCTACAGCAAACTTGATACCGCATTCCAAGTTTGCCGGTGTGCCCGTGATAGCGGCTATGTTTCCGCCTTCGTCAACAACTGCTTCCAGGACCCGAATTGGCATGATTTGAATGAGGGGTTCGGTGTTGTGACCTGCCCAACCAACCGAAGCTATACCCACGCCCGAGTTGTTGGTTGAGGCGGCAATAACTCCTGCGACGTGTGTTCCATGGCTGAAGCTGCTGTCGTTCGGTGTGATACCAGCTCCCGAAATGCCCGTAGACTCAACAAAATCCCAGCCCGGTACGAACTCACCAAAATCCGGGTGACCGGAAACTATGCCTGAGTCCACAACTGCGACCGTGACCTGGCGCAGGTGGGGGCGGACGTCGGGGTGCTGCAAGAGCCACCAAGCCTCCGGCATGCGAATGACTTCCATGTTCCACTGTGCACCGGTCTTGAAGAACTCATCGTTGGGTTCGACGCGCTCGGCCCGCGCGGGAAGCGAGTTGTTTCCGCCGGAAAAACTACAGGCTGTAGATAAAAGCAGCAGGATCAGGGCAGCTGAAACCAACAGAGCCTTCGGAGCCAGCGCGGGCCAACAGAAACCATGACGCTGGACGCGATCTGAGCAGCTGTGTGTTGGCTTGTTGTTCCTGCCTTGGACACTCATATTTCCTAAGATACTACATCTTTTTGTGTACGTCCGGTACAGTTTTGCATGAAGATTCTGCCGCGAAACAGCGAAAAAACCTACATTTTGGACCCATATTTATGGCCATAAATATGGGTGGGAATATGGGTCCGAATTCGTCATACGCTTACGAGGGTGGCGCCACAGGGCGTGCCACAGGGCCACCGGGCGTGCAAGGTGAGCGTCCGGTGAACTCCACCAGCCGACCAGCCAGCAACGGCCCAATTTGCACCCATTAACAGAAAACACTACAATAAAAGCTTATGAAGCCCGTGTTGAGTTCTCGCACCCGTCTAGCCTTGGTAGTGTTTCTGGCAACCCTGCCCGCGCTCCTCACGATTCTTGTCACATGGCAGACATCGGAACGGCAGGCTCTTGAGCAGGCGCAGGAGAACGCGGGTGAGACACTTGAGTCGGCGACGAGGTCACTGCATCTGCTGCATGAGAACACGTTGCAGCTGCTGCGCACTATTGGGGAGCTTCCGCTTGCGGACTCTGGCGAGGGTATGGACTATAGCACTTACCTCAGTAATCTGCTTATTCGCAATTCCTACTATGCAACAATACTGGTAGCCGACGCAGATGCACGGGTCTTTGTTGCTGGTGTAGACATCGAACCTTATAGCTTGGCGGACCGGGCGTACTATAAAGAGCTTAAACGCAATCCGCGGTTTTTGGCAGGTGAAGTGGTTGTGAGTCATTCTACCGGACATCGGGTGATTCCATATATATATCCGATCTTAGACGATGTAGGGTCTCTGGATTACTTTCTTCTGGCGGCATTTCGTGTGGACCGTCTTCCAGATGTACTCAATTTAGGACGCCTGCATGAAGCCGGTGTGTTGGAAGTCTTTGATCGTGGCGGTGCACTCGTGTTTGAGGGAACTGCCGATGAGGAGTTGCCGCGGGATGGTCAAGAGTATATCACTGCGCAGGCCGAGCTTGTGTCTCCCGACGACCCGGTGCCACACCTGTCTCTCCGGTATAGCATTCCTGTAGCGGCTGCACGTGCCGGGATCCGAAGTATTGGAGTGCGAAACAGCGGAATCATGCTTGCAGTTATGCTGTTTGGTGCCGCTGCTGCATGGCTTTACGGAACGCATCACATTACCCGGCGTGTACAGCTGCTGGTCACCGCCACCACCGAGATGAGGAATGGCGAGTATCGTCGTCTCCCGCCAGCTCTCAAGTCCGGCGACGATATTGGACGTCTGGCTGAGTCCTTCGAGCGCATGGCCGAGTCGGTGGTTCGTCGAGAGATGGAGTTATCGCGTTCGGCAGAGGAGTTACGGTTTTTGGTTGCAGAGCGTGAGGCCTTGATGCATGAGGTGCATCACCGGGTCAAAAACAACCTCCAGGTCGTCTCGAGCCTTCTGAGTCTGGCACAGCACGAGATTAAACCGGAGGATGCGGTAACCGTACTCCGGGATGCACATCAACGCATTGAATCAATTGCCTTAGTACATGAAGAGATCTATGAACAGGGTACGCTACATCGGCTTTCCTTCCGGCGCTATCTTGAGAGCCTCTCAAATCAGGTGCGCAACTCCTACATTGGCTCTTTTCAATTGCTAGATGTAGAGCTTCTGGCCGACGATGTAGAACTCAACCTGGACATGGCAATTCCACTTGGCTTAGTGGTGAATGAGGTTCTCAGCCAGACCCTGCGTTGTGCTGAGCAGACACGACAGCCCGCCAAAGTAGGAATTACGGCACGAAAGCTGCACGAGTCCGAACGTCTAAGCCTGAGCATGGTGGTCGAAAGCCCAATGTCGGCGCAGCTAGGCTTTTTGGGGTCGGATTCCCTGTCGTACCAATTGTTGAATACCCTTGCACTTCAGATCGGTGCTAAAATGATTATAGAAGGTGGCGATAGAGTGGTGGTTCAGTTCGATAGTGCTCTACTCACCACAAGCGGACACCTTGTTGAGGAGCACAATGAACGTGGCTGATGAGTACGCAATGGATCTTGGAGTATTCCTGGCGGCAATTGAGTCGGCTAGGCATGCTATTTTTGTGACCAACTCCGAAGGCTTAATAGAGTACATCAATCCGGCCTTCTCGCGAGTTACCGGTTACTCGGCGCAGGAGGCACTCGGTGCCAAAACAAGCATCCTGAGATCTGGCGCTATGACAGCCGAGTACTACCAGGGTTTGTGGAGTCAACTACTGGCCGGGAACAGCTGGAGTGAGTCTATTACCAATCGCCGAAAGAACGGCGAACTGTATGAGGCATGGCAGATTATCTCGCCGATTACGGATGAAGCTGGGCAGCCGCTGAAGTTTGTGGTTATACAGGAAGATGTCACCGAGCGGGTACAGACCGAGCGGGCATTGGCCGAACTGACTCAGGAATACGAAATTGTCTTTACCAATACTCAAGACGCAATATTTCTGCTGTCGGTGGAGCAGGAAAACCCGGATGCTGAGGTTGTTTTTCGGTTTCTACGACTCAATGCAACACATGAGGAACTGACCGGCTTTACTACCCGGCAGGTGCGGGGCAAGACTCCGACTGAGGTGGTTGGTGAGGAACTTGGTGGGGAGCTGTGTGCCAACTATCGGCGCTGTTTTGACTCACGTGAAACCGTTGTGTACGACGAGGTGCTTGACCTACCGGCCGGGCGCAGGACCTGGCGCACTCGACTCTCTCCGGTTATCGACGCAGCTGCAGACCGCGTAGTGCAGATTATCGGCACGGCTCGTGACATTACCCTTGAAGAGCGACTCAAAAACGACCAGCAGTTTTTCTTTGAGGTTTCTCCCGACTTGTTTGCTATTCTGACGCCTGACCGTCGGTTCCAGCAGGCAAGTCCGGCCTGGGCACCGCTCATGGGCTGGGAACCGAGCACCCTAATTGGACATCTCGTGACTCAGTATGTGCACCCGGACGACATCAACTCTACAATTGATGCTTTAAGTGCGGTTAACGAGGCCAGCCCGTTCGGAGTGTTTGAGACGCGGTTTCGGACACAGGACGGCGAATATCGCTGGACATCCTGGAATATCAAATGCCCGAGCGTGGATGGAATGATTTATGCGGTTGCTCGTGATGTGGAAGAAAACAAACGTTTACAGGCGCGACTCATACAGATGTCGACGGTCGACCAGCTTACCGGGATCGCAAACCGCGCACAGGGTAGCATAGACTTGCATCGCGAAGCCGAGCGCGTTCAGCGCCATGGTGGAAAACTGTCGCTCATCATGTGCGATATCGACCACTTCAAACAGGTCAACGACAACTATGGTCACGCAGTCGGGGACGAGGGCTTACAAAATACAAGTCGCGTTATTGAGAAACAGCTACGAACAACCGACTTTTTTGCACGTTGGGGTGGTGAGGAGTTTGTGGTGATACTTCCAGACACTGACCTTGACGGAGCGGTGGTTTTCGCCGAACGCCTGCGTGAGGCTGTGGAGAATACACGCGCAGCCAACAATATCGCCCTGACCATAAGTCTGGGAGTTGCCGAGTATAGTCCCAATGAAGACCCTGAGAGAGACTTGTTAAGTAGGGCAGACGGTGCCTTGTATGAAGCAAAAGAAGCTGGCAGAAATCGGGTATGCGTGGCCTCGTGAGCACGCGGTCTGCATGCGATGTATTTGCACAATAGACGTAGCCGCATGATAGTTCATAGTAAATATAGTTGACCAACGCGTATAATAGTTGTAGTATCAATATATGAACAATACTATATTGGACGAGATCCAAACCATTTGCGTTGCCTCAAATCTACGCAAGGCATATAAAGCGGTACAACGTATTTATGAAGAAGCGTACCGCGATGCTCCGGTAACGCCGGTGCAGTTTTCTGTGCTTGTGACAATTTCCCGACATGCATCCATTAACGCCGGGAACCTCGCGGCCTTTCTTGGCTCCGATCTCAGTACGATTTCGCGCAATATCAAAGTGCTCGAAAAACGGAAACTTGTACGGTGCTGTGCAGGTGAGGACCGCCGACGTCGGCAGTATTACCTTACCGAATCTGGCGACGCTGCCGTACAGGCGGCAATTCCATGCTGGCGCGAAGCGCACGAGAAGTCGGTTGCTAAAATTGGTGTTGACCTCTGGGACCAGCTGCGTCCCGGCATAGAGCGGCTGGCCGAGGAAGCGAAGATAGCCTAACAATTGAGTTCGCCCTATGGTCTTTTTGTGAAGGCACTTCCGTGATAGTATCCGTGATAGTATCCGCGGAGGAGTAGTGATCATGAAACGAGCGTGTATCATCATAGTTGTGGGCGTTGTTGTTGGGTTCCTTTCTGTGCCAGGTCTCCACGCACAGTCTTGGCTACGTGATGAGGGTCAATGGTTTCTTTCCGCACGTGGTTCGTATCAACAGGCCCGTGATGCGTGGAATGAAGACGGAAAGCGTTCGAGCTACGACTCAACCTACCATAAAGGTGAGCTTGGAATTTATGGCGAGTATGGCGCACAAGAGCGAGTGACCGTCGTCGGAAAACTTAGCGCTCCGTATGTGGACGACGAAAACAACGACACAAACTTTGGCCTTGGGGATCTGGGTGCTGGTGTTAATCTTGGCATCCTGCACGATACACCGGTAATTGGAGTGCTCCAGATTCTGGCAACTGTGCCGTTGCATGATCCGAGTATAGATCCGGAGCTTGGTTACGGTGCTGCAGGCGCTGAGATCAACGCGCTTATTAGTTCAACCTTTTCCGTTGTTGAGGTACCGGCTTGGTTGGATCTTAGCGGCGGGCTGCGGTATTTCTTTTCCAGCCGATGGGACAGCTGGCATGGCTCTGCCGTTTTTGGCCTGCGTCCGACACCTAAAGTTGGGTTTATGGTGACCGGAAATGCTGTCTGGGACAGCGAGTTCTTCCGCAAGCGCAATAATGACGAAAAGGAGCGGAGGCTTTCGCTGGGCTTTGCGCCTGTCTATGAACTGAGTGAGTACACCAGCCTAACCGGAGGTCTTGAGTACGATGTCTGGGGCAGGTCGGTCGGACAAGGAATTACCTTTCACCTGGGGACCCAGCTGACATTCTAACGCTACCAAGCCTACCTGGGTTTTTGGGCCTCAAAACGAACTACGTATGCGGGGCCACAGTGTTTGGGCCCTTCAAAAAGTTCTCTTTCAAGTTCCTCACATACAAGAATCTCAAAGTCGGAAAAGGCTGCGCGAAGTTCATCGGCTGTGACAAGCATTTCCGCCTCACGCGGGCCTCCGCTTTCATAGCCGTGAATCCGCTGGCGAGTGTGAAACCATTCGGTGATCATGCGACCGCCAGGCTTCAGCAGGTTTCGATACAGCTCGAATAGTTCAGGCTTCTTGTCCGACCACAGATGGAAAAAGGTTGCTACCACCAGCGGGTAGGGGTAAGAAGGGGTCCAGCGGAGTGCATCGGTGCATACGATGTTGATGCTGCCGGGCTTCTGTTGTTCCGGGTCGAGGTCTACGATGTCTATGCCGTGATCAAAGTTCGAGTCTAAATCGGCGCAGCCCTTTAGCTCCTGTGCGGAGTCTGATCCATTTGTTATCAGGTTGTACACCGGGATGCTGTTCTTGCTGGCAAGCGCATGTGTTTTTTCTATTCCCACAGAAGAAAAGTCAAGCGCGGTTACGGCGTATCCTTGTTTGGCAAGGTAAACGCTGTTTCTGCCCTCTCCACAGGCAAGGTCTAGTACGCGTGCGTCATCTTGACCGACATGAGGATGAACGCGTTCACGGATGAAATCATTTGGGTTTTCTCCGTAGATGTACTCCTCGGTAGAAAAACGTTCGTCCCAGAAACGAGTTGCCATGTTTGCACGCTCCTTTTTTTGGTAAAGCTCCCGCGGCCGTGAGCTTACCTCAAAATTACCGTACATTACCACACAGAACGCAATTGTGAGCGAGTTTTTTTGACACGCAAATCAGTGCACATAGTTTGTCGCACATGAGTGTGGCCTCGGGACAGACGCAGCATAGGCATGCTACGCTACCGTTACACTGATCACCGGAGCTTGGAGTGAACAACTTTGACCTTGATCTCATTGCCGCTCGGCTTGAGGCTCTTGAAGAAACCATTATCCACCGCTTTATCGACAGGGCACAGTTTGCGAATAATGAAGCGGCCTACCTGCCAAAATACAGCGGATTTGCCGGAGCGGAAGATTCTTCGCTCTTTCAGGTTCGCTTAGAGGCTCAGGAACGCCTTGATGCCGAGTTCGGGCGTTATGTAGTGCCTGAGGAACGGCCCTACACATCCGCTTTGCCTGAGCCTCGGCGTCAGGTGTTGTTACCAGATACCGGCATCGCGCTCATACAGTATGACTGCATAAATCAGACAGCAAAAATATGTTCCGCCTATCTCCAAAGCCTCGTCACGCTTTGCCCTTCGGGTGACGACGGACAGTACGGATCAAGTGTAGAGCACGATGTCTCGGCGCTACAGGCAATTGCACGGCGTGTTCATTACGGTGCGCTGTACGTTGCGGAGTCTAAGTATAGGCGCTCGCCCGATCTGTATCGTGAACTCATTCGTTCCGCAGATGCCGCAGAGCTTTTGCGGCGCTTAACCCGTCCGGAGGTGGAAGATGCCGTGGTTGCGCGGCTGGCGGCTAAGGTGGAGCATCTGCAGGCGCATGTGAACCGCAGTATCCGGCGCATTGTTGAGCCGGAGCTGCTTGTTGAGTTTTATCGCGATGTAGTCATTCCGCTTACCAAAGCCGGACAGGTTGCGTATCTGCTACGACGGTGAGAACGACTCGACCATTCTGTTTGTGCGTAGTATGCTGACAAAAATTGTCATAGTTGTTTTTGAGGTCGAATTTGTTGAGGGGGACCACGTGAAAAATGAAGTTGTAAAGATTGCAAAGTTAGTGACGGTCTGGACGTTGGCGTTGGTTATGGCGCTGGGGGCCGGACTGGGTGGACTGGAGGCGCAGGTATTGGAAGACGCGCAGACTTCAGAAGACACCGAGGTGGCGGAGGCTGAAGAGCCTGCCTCTCGGGCTACCATGGGTCCCGGAAATATTGATGTAGGTTTGTCTGGCGGTCTTGGGGGCTTAATATATCCGTATCTTGAACCGCAGGTGGCGGTTGGGGTGCTTGAGCTAGATGATGTCTCAATTAGCGTGGGTGGGCTTGCCGATGTTGGCTACTGCGTGCTGTGTCACTTGCTTGAGGTGTTGGACGACGACTGGAGCTTGAGGTCCTACTATTTTGGTGTGTATGGGCGCGCTTTAGTGCATCTGAACGTTTTGGCAGATGAGATTGGCGGTTCAATAGGAGTTGACCCGTACGCCGGAGTTGCAGTGGGCCCACGCTTCTACTTTTTTGATCTTGAGTATGAGCCTTCAAACGACAGCGTCTCGACTACACTACAGTCGGTGGTGTTTATGCCCCACATTGGCGCCCGCGTTTTTCCTAGCGAATCAGCCCCGCTATTTCTTTTTGGTGACCTGAGATTCTCGCTTGAGTTTGGGCTGGGCTCAACAACAGTAACCGTTGGGAATCAGTCGTATACGGTAGACGACGAGGTAGCGGGAGGCGGAATTGGCATTGCACTTGGCGCCGGACTGCGGTTGTAAAGATAGCCGCGCCGACCGAGGTACTCACGAACTATGCAAAGAGTCTGCTTGCATGGCATGATAGCGCCATGAGTCCATCCGAGCGTATCCTAAGCTTTTCCATCCGGGCTGCTTTTCGGCTGCTGTGCCGTATGGATGTGAAACAGCTCCAACGTATACCACGGCACGGTGCCGTTGTGCTTGCCACTAACCATATTGGTAATCTTGACGGGCCGTTGTTCTACAGTTTTTTGCGGCGACAGAAAAAGACCGGCATAGCCAAAAGGGAACTCTGGGCACATCCGCTCACCGGATACATTATGCGCATTTGGGACCTGATACCGATTGATCGGGGTGAAACTGACCGCGAGACAATTCGGCGCTGCTTTAAGGCGCTTGACGACGGATATCTTCTTGGCATAGCACCTGAGGGCACACGAAGTAAGACTGGTATTCTGGGTACCGGTCATCCGGGGGCAGTATTCATTGCTGGGGCAAAAAAATTGCCCATTTATCCGGTGGCCCACTGGGGTACCTCCGAGGTGTTTCGCAAACTGGCACAATTTCGAAGACCCAGTATCACGATCCGGGTGGGTAGGCCTTTCTTTTTAGAAAAGCCGGATGCAGGAAAAGTGGGTGCCGAGGATCGCTTGCGGATGCTGGACGAAATGATGTACCAACTGGCTGTGCTGTTGCCGCCACAGTATCGCGGGGCTTATGCAGACATGAGCCGAATGACGACTGCGTATATTCGTTACGTTGATGTCAACACGGAGGTAACTCCTCCCCTGACATAGGATGCAGGTGACGATCTTCTATGCAACCGCCGCTTGCGTCGCTCACGCATGCAGGAACCTTCACTGCTCCGCTTTGATCCAGATAAACCTCTTTGCCACACACCTCAATAGTCATGTCTTCGCCTTCTTGAAGTTCAAAACTGTACTCCTCATGCGTAAACACCATCTGCAAAGTTCTCCCATGGAAGCGCAAGGAAAACTCCAATGTGGTCCAGGACTCGGGAATTCTGGGGCGAAAGCTTAGAGTGCCATGGAAGTCGCGCATGCCTCCGAATCCGTAGGTTAGCACCATCCACACACCACCGGTGGAGGCAATGTGCACCCCATCAACGGTGTTTCCACCGACATCGGCAAGATCCATAAGCAACGCATACTGAAAATACTCAAGGGCTTTGTCTGCGTAGCCTATTTCGGCGGCAAGAATTGCTTGCACACATGCCGAAAGCGAGGAGTCACCGGTTGTAAGCGGGTCATAGTAGTCAAAGTTACGCCGCTTCTGCTCTATAGAGAACTGGTCACCAAGTAGTACCATAGCTAAGACTACATCGGCTTGTTTGATCACTTGGTGTCTGTAAATCACTAACGGATGGAAATGCAGCAGCAAGGGGTAGCGAGATACCGGGGTGTTCTCAAAGTCCCACACCTCTTTCTCTAGGAAGTTCTCGTCTTGCGGGTGTATGCCGCGCTCTTTGTCGTAGGGAATGTACATTGCTTCGGCGGCACGGCGCCAGTAAAGTACCTCATCATTCTTGAGCTTAGTTTCGTGAATGAGGTGTCGGTACGCATCGGGCCGGTGTTCCTTGAGCCACTCAACTACCCCAGCCGCGTACCGAAGGTTTTCTCTGGCCATGAGGTTGGTAAAGGTATTGTCGTTTACAACGGTGGTGTACTCATCTGGGCCGGTTACACCGTGTATATGGAATGAACCGGTTTCTGGACCAAAGAATCCTAAACCGGCCCAGAGCCGTGCTGTCTCGACCAGGATTTCGGCTCCAACCTCAGCTAAAAGGTCGGAGTCACCGCGTATTGCTACGTAGCTTTTGATAGCATATGCAATGTCGGCGTTAATGTGGTACTGCGCGGTGCCTGCCGCATAGTACGAAGAGGCTTCTTCACCATTAATGGTGCGCCATGGAAAGAGGGCTCCTGGTTCAGAAAGCTCTTTGGCGCGCGCTCGTGCAGGATCAAGCATGGAGTGTCGGAACCGCAGGAGGTTGCGGGTTATGCGGGACTCGGTGTATGTGAGAAACGGCGCAACATAAATTTCGGTGTCCCAAAAATAGTGGCCCTCATAGGACTGGCCTGTCAGCCCCTTGGCCGGGATACCCGTTGTCTCGGCACGTGCCGATGCTTGGCACAGTTGGAAGATATTCCATCTAACGGCTTGTTGTACACGGGGTTCTGCGCCGACCACTATATCGGCCCGTCCCCAAAAACGCGTTAAGTACTCATGCTGGGCCGTCTCAATACTGGTGTACCCTTCCCGCACTGCACGATCTAGCGTTCTCACTGAGCGGTCAACCAGTTCGATGGCCGGAACAGATCGAGAGGTGTGATAGGTGCTGAACTTTGTAAGGCGGATAGGGACCCCTGCCTTAGCTTCAATAGTGAAGACCACCTTGCTAAGATCCTGGCTCCAGCTGTTCTCAGCAAACCAATGATTATCAGTTTCAAGATTGTGATCCATTCCGACGCCAAGCGTCATTCGTGAGTTTGTCGTCCGGTATCCGGTTACTATGCGGTGATCTTGCGTGATATGGTCGCGAGCATTGAGAACACGTTGGGTGAACCCTTTGGCTCGACGTGGGTCGGGTTTACCGTTCCCATTTCCCGGCTCATCCGTTGCATGTGCATCCTGCCGGTTCAGTAGCTGAGACGACAGGACTACCGGAGCATCGGTGTCCAAGACAACTTCGTACACAACAGCGCTGACATGCCTATGCTCCAAAGACACAATGCGCCGTGAGCGAACAGTTACCTGCTTACCTGCGGGCGACGACCATGTAAGCTCTCGCTGCAGCACACCGGTCTTGAAGTCGAGACGACGCTCATACGAGGTGAGTCGCGCTGTAGGCAGGTAGAGCGGCTCGTCATCAACGTAGAGTTTGAGTACAGTCGCGTCCGGGACATTTACCATGGTTTGTCCGGTGCGTGCAAAGCCGTACGCTTCCTCGGCATGAACTATTTGCCAGGTCTCATGAAAGCCGTTGCAGAATGTCCCGGCCTCCATTGTGGGGCGACCCTCCTCAAATGTGCCGCGTACACCCAAAAAGCCGTTGCCAAGGCTGAAGATGGTCTCGGCATTTCCCATCCAGTCGTCGGAGTAGCTGCGCTCGATAATGGACCACTCATCCGAGGGATACAGATGCTCAGGAAGTAACCGAAACTGGCGTGGAATCATGACTGAATGTCCTTTTGCGCCAACGGGGACGCATCCGTGAATGTGCTGCTAGAGATTATAGAAGTGAGTTCTGCACCGGTCAAATTTTTCTCTACATCGCTTGCTCTTAGTCGAGATATCTTGCCTTAGCAGCCAAGTGCTGCGAGAAAGTATGCGAAAAAACCGTTTCACGAGTAGGCTTGTGCAGAAAGAACAAGTAGTCGTGGGTGGCTGGCTTGGCAGCGCCACGAATTGAGTTCAATCCGGGGTTCCCGATTGGCCCAGGCGGGAGACCGACAAAGCGATAGGTGTTGTACGGATGGTTGACCAATGTGTCGGCAAAGGTGGGTTGCAGGTTGCTGGTGCCCAAAGCATAGTTCACGGTTGCATCCGACTCGAGGCGCATGCCACGTTGAATGCGATTCCAGAAGACTCCTGCAATTTCATGCACGTCCTCGGGTGGCGACTCACGCTCCACTATGGATGCTAACGTGAGTACTTCGCGCAGGCTACGATCCTGTGCCGCAATTGAGCTGAGAAGCTCTTCACCGGTACGGTGAGCAAATACCGACAGCATTGAGCGAACTATGTCTGTCCCGGGGGTTCCTGGTATGAGGCGGTAGGTTTCTGGGAAAAGGAAGCCTTCTAGTGACACGCCATCCTCGACTTCCTCAAGGAATGTAAAATCTCTGTAGGTAGCACTCATGTTCGCGGCCTCGGTGAACTCATTGGCCGAGACGATTCCGTCCGCATCAAGCCGAGCGGCAATTTGTTGTTTGGTAAAGCCCTCCGGTACCGTGACAGCCACCGACTGATCAAGAATATTCCCGTCTTGAAGGTCTTCTAAAATATCTACCGGTCGCTGCTCGCGGTTGAATGCGTAGACCCCGGCTTGTATCACCCCATCTACACGAAAAAAACGTGCATACAGGACAAGCGCATGTGCGTTTGGTATAAGGCCAAGCTCTTCCAGTCCTGATGCGGCAGTTCGCAGGGTAGTTCCGCGAGGTACCTCAAACACGATTCCGGTGTGAGGTACACCGGGTGCCGTTGCTGTATCCGTTGGAATAAACAATGACCGATATCCCCACGTTGCCACACCCCCAAGCAGGAGCAGCAGCAGAAGAACCGCAGACAACTTTTTCATGCCTGTAACTATACGAAAAGCGGCTGCGACACGCAACCGTATGCAGCATGCTTCCGGTCACGGTGTGAGTTTCTTACTACTTAGGGTTTACTCGGCACGGCGTAGACTTTCGGCAATGTAGAGTTCTCGCAGGCGCCGAACGACCGGTCCCGGGCGGCCGTCGCCTACCGGTTGACCGTCTATCTCAACCACCGGGAGTACGAAAGCCGTCGCGGATGTCATAAATGCTTCCTCGGCCGACTTGGCTTCTTTTACCGAGAAGCTAACTTCCTGGATTTCGTAGCCTGCCTCGGCCGCATAGGCCAGCACAGAGGCCCGAGTTATGCCGGGGAGGATGTCGTTAGAGAGCCGACGAGTGAATATATGGTTCTTCTTGACAAGGAATGCATTGTTGGATGTTCCTTCGGTTACATACCCGTCCTGCACCATCCATGCGTCGTCCTTACCCTGTGCGCGGGCGGCCATCTTACACATGGAAGAGGGCAAAAGCTGCACTGTTTTAATGTCGCGACGCGTCCAGCGTAAATCCTCCACCGTAATCACCTTGATCCCGTGTTCTGCTTTTGGGTTGTTGATGAGAGGAAAGGCCTGCGTAAAGAGCACAAGGGATGGGGGCGTCGTTTCTGGGTCCGGGAAATAGAACGAGCGCTCGGCTGAACCACGGGTAACTTGCAGATATACCAGCCCTTCAGTGACCTTATTGCGTTGGATGAGCTCACGTTGTATTGCCTCAATCTCGTTGTCGTCTGCCGGTGAGGGCAGGTCTAGTTCCGACAGCGAACGCCGTAGGCGCGAGAGGTGCCCCTGCTTGTCTACGAGTTTGCCGTCTAATATCGCAGTTACCTCATACACTCCGTCTGCAAAAAGGAATCCACGATCAAAGACCGAAATTTTTGCCTCTTCCTCCGGAAGGTACTCGCCATTTACGTATATCGTGCGACTCATATACTCCTCGCTATCCCCATAGTTCGGCCATAGGCGGG
>CAZQIK010000008.1:9359-14836 GCA_964593085.1 uncultured Spirochaeta sp. | reverse complement strand
GCGCTACTCCACACCCACCAGTAAGCCCGTGAGAGAGACCGATATCCGCATAGCGCTACAGAACGGCAGCGCTTACCTAAGTCGATCCGGCGCCGACACACCCTATTTAGATGCCTGTCTCCTTCTTGCAGAGACGCTCTCTATTGAGAAAGAACAACTATTTGCCCGCCTGAGCGATACGCTTGCCAGCGATTCTCACAACAAATATCAAGCCCTTCTTACTCAACGCGCAGCCGGAGTTCCGGTCTCGTATCTGCGTAAACGCAAAGAGTTTTACGGGCTTGAGTTCTACGTAGATAGCCGTGTCTTGGTGCCCAGACCCGACACCGAGCTCATTGTTGAGACCGTTCTTGAGGTCACCGATGAGTCACCACAGTTTGATAGCGTTCATGACTGCTGCACCGGCAGTGGCTGCATAGCTCTTACGCTCGCAAAACTACACCCCGGAATCGAGGTCTCGGCATCCGACATCTCGGAACCGGCTTTAGAAGTCTTTAAGCTCAACAATGAACGACTTCTGTCACGACGGCCTGCCAGCTATGTGTCCGACCTGCTAGAGAACGTGCCGGGAAAGTATCACATTATCGTTTCCAACCCGCCATACCTGCTTTCCTCGGAAGTCGACACAATGCAGACAGCCGGTTGGCCCGAACCCAGAATAGCACTTGACGGTGGCGATGATGGACTCGATCTTGTACGTAAACTCGTAGAGCAGGCAAAGACAAAACTGCATTCGCGAGGTTATCTTATCCTTGAAGTCGCCGATCAACAAATGGCGGCGACGGTCGCTATCCTCAATGACTCTGGGTATAGCGATGTAGAGGTGCGCCACGATCTGGCAGGTCGGCAACGTGTGTGTCTAGGCAGGAATAGGGCCAAATCATGATCACGAGCATTGAGCAACTTGAACAAAAAATTGAGTTTTACTCTGAGGAAGGGAAGAATCTTATTCTGAAGGCCGCTGAGAAATCTCGTGAACTCCATGAGGGTCAGTTCAGAGAAAGTGGTGAACCCTACTTTGTGCACCCGCTTCAGGTTGCAGAGATCCTGATCGATATCCGTCTTGATGCAGCCACCATCATTGCCGCGCTTCTCCACGATGTTCTTGAGGACACGGAAATGACACGGGTGGAGCTGCGCGATGAGTTTGGCAAAGAGGTAGAACAACTCGTCAACGGCGTAACAAAAATTGCAAGCGTAAAGGCTAAAAACAGAAGCACTCAACAGTCCGAAACAATCCGTAAGATGTTACTTGCCATGGTAAAAGACCTGCGAGTAATCCTTATAAAGTTGGCAGATAAACTACACAACATGCGAACTCTGGAGCATAAAACGGCGGATCGTCGTAAGGCAATTGCCCAGGAGTGCCTTGATCTTTATGCGCCTCTTGCGGGCCGTCTGGGTATTGCCTGGCTAAAAAGTGAGTTTGAGGATCTGTCGTTCAAGAATCTAAACCGCGATGAATACAATCAGATTAAAGCTGCGGTTGCCCAAAAGCGCGGTGAGCGCTCGGACTACTTAGATCGTGTTGCGAAAAAGATTGAGGAAGCCTCAGCTGCCGAAGGCCTCGATGTCGAGGTTGATGCACGGGCCAAGCACTTTTACTCAATTTACGAGAAGATGAAAAAACGCAACAAATCCATTGAGGAGGTTTACGACTTACTTGGCATGCGTATCCTGTGCAATTCAAGCACTGAGTGTTATACAGTGCTTGGCTTGGTACATCGCCTGTGGCCCCCAATAGAAGGGCGCTTCAAGGACTACATCGCCATGCCGAAAAGTAACCGCTATCAAAGCTTGCATACCACCGTGCTGGCATTTGGCGGCCGGATGCTTGAAATTCAAATACGGACGCACGATATGCACCAGACCGCTGAGTACGGCATTGCAGCCCACTGGCTCTACAAAAGCGGGATGTCACCGGAGAACATTGGTCGCGAAGAACTGGTGATTATCAACCGCCTCAAAAGCATGAATGCGTTGCACATCACGTCAAACGAGTTTCTCGAGGAGATCAAGGGCGAGATCCTTAAAGATTATATCTACGTCTTTACCCCGCAAGGTGATGCAATTCAACTCCCGCGCGGCGCCACCGCGATAGACTTTGCCTATCATATTCATACCGAAATTGGTGACCATATCTCCGGGGCAAAAGCGGACGGGCAGATTATTCCGCTCAAAAATGAGCTTAAGAACACCCAAGTGATCGAAATCTTAACCTCCCCGAACGCTCACCCACACCTCAACTGGTTGCGCTATGTCCGCACGAGTCGCGCACGTGGCAAAATACGACATTGGCTCAACAAGCATGAAGACAACCTCTTCATCGACAAGAGTATTGTTGCACGCAAGCGACCGGCCCCAACCGAAGCCTCGCCGGAACGAAAGGGCAAAGACGAGGATGCCGAAGGTGTTCCGCAGCAAACGCTCCAACCGCCGGATAAGGTTGGTGTAAAGATTGGCGACGAACGGAACATGATGATCCGCTTTGCCCAGTGCTGTAATCCACGCACCGGGGACGACATCGTAGGCTATATTTCGCGAGGGCGCGGGATCATTGTCCATAAGCGTGGGTGTAGGAACCTTGAGTTTATTGAAGACTATAATGAGCGAGCTGTCGAGGTTGAGTGGGAGACCGTCTCACCCAAGGCTACCCGCCGCTTCCGGGTTGTTGCACGAAAAACCTCGGATCTCTTCAGTGAAATTGAGGGGGCGGTTCGTAAACACCAGGGGCACCTCATTGAGGGCCGGATTGACGAGAATGAACGAGGTCAACTTGAGGCACACTTCACTATGGAGCTTGAGAGCAAAGATGACTTTCGCAAAGTAATGAAAAATATACGGACCGTCCCTGCCGTAGTTTCTATTGCCGAAAGTTAGAGAGCCGCACAGCCGCTTGCCCTATCTGCAGCAAGGGAGTATCCTTCATTGGAAGGAGAAATTAATGGCCCAGACTAAACTTGCAGGAAATATCATTAACACAATCGGCAATTTGCCTGAAAAGGGAACTGCCGCCCCTGACTTTGTCCTTACTCAGGCAGATCTTCAGGATGTTCGTCTCAAGGACTTCGACGGGAAACGCAAAATTCTCAATATTGTACCAAGTCTTGATACCGGCGTATGTGCCGCATCAGCTAAGCGCTTTGACAAAGAAGTCGAAAAAATCAATGACACCGTGATTCTTACCGTTAGCAACGATCTACCCTTTGCGCAAGACCGCTTCTGTAAGGCCGAAGGCATCAACTCGGTTGTCACACTAAGTCAACTGCGTGACCGGGAGTTTGGTCGAGCCTACGGCGTAGAAATAACCGACGGCCCGCTCGCAGGGCTTACCGCACGCGCAATTGTAGTTCTGGACAAAGATAACACCGTGCTGTACACCGAGCTAGTTCCCGAGATAAAGCAGGAGCCGGACTACGACGCTGCGCTCGCACTGCTCCCATAGAGCTGCCGAAACTACCACACAGCCTCGGCCGAGGTGCAGGCTTTACTCTGCCTCGGCCAGGGCTCTTCAGTGCAAAATTGGGGCGTCGGTCATGAACACGCGCATTGCTCTCTTTGAACCGGAAATCCCGCAGAACACAGGAAACATTGCACGAACCTGCGCAGCAACCGGACTAGAACTCCTGCTTATAGAACCTCTTGGATTTCGACTTGAAGACCGATATCTCAAGCGCGCCGGTCTCGACTATTGGGACAAACTACAGTACCGCACAGTCGCCGATATGGCAGGGTTTTTAGAGCTACAAGGCGACGCCCCTCTCTACTATGCCAGCACTAAAGGTGGTCGACTTTACACTGATATACAGTATGAAGAAGATTGTACCGTCATGTTTGGCCCAGAGACGCGCGGGCTTCCCACTGAATTACTCAATGCGACTCCAGACTTGGTCATTCGCATACCAACCCGTGCCGACTGTCGCAGTCTGAATCTATCCAATGCGGTAGCTATTGTGATATATGAACTCATGAGGCAACACGGTTTTCCTGGACTGAGCATTCGGCCGCCAACACTTGGTGGTTCTGAGCCAGCCGCAACTACATCAAACGAATGAGGAAGCAGATATGAACGTTGGCGTTATTGGGTGTGGTCACATGGGCACCGCACTTATTGCAGGCCTGGTTTCACAAGATCCCAACATCGATATAGCGATTTTCGAAAGCTCCTCAGAGCGCAGGGCAGAGGTTGCGGCACGTTTTGGTGCAACTGACTGTGGAACCGACCCGGCGCTTTTATGTGCTCAAGCGGAAGTGATTGTGCTTGCAGTCAAGCCTGCAGATTTGGAAACAGTTGCGGCAGTGCTGCAGCCTCAGCTTGGCTCTCAGCTTGTCATCTCGTTACTTGCAGGAGTTCAACAGGGTCGTGTGATGCAGCTACTCGGTACCAAGCAGGTAGTGCGATACATGCCAAGCCTTGCTGCGGCAGTAGGAAAGGCCCTGGTAGGAGTGAGCCTACCGGACGACGCAACTGAGTACATGCGTCATGCAGCGGAGCTCATTGCGAAAGCACTTGGCACACCACTGTTTGTGCCGGAAAAACTGATGCCAGCGGTAACAGGATTGTCGGGATCCGGCATTGCCTTTGTGTTTGAGTTTGTTCATGCTATGTGTCTGGGAGCTGTACAGTCAGGAATGTCGTACGATGTAGCACTAACAGGGGCGCTTACCGTGCTCGAAGGGGCGGCCGCTTCAATTCGCGAAAACGGAGAACACCCGATTTCGCTCCTGTCGAAAGTGATCTCCCCGGCCGGTACGACCATAGCTGGGGTTGCGCAGCTTCATCAGCACGGCTTTGATGCGGCCGTGGCGGCAGCAGTTGCCGCCTCTGCAGACCGCGCTCGTGACCTGGAAAGCTAGTCGAAGTTCACGTCCGGCACAGTTCGTACGCTCTCGTCAACCTCAAAGTATTCACGGGTGGTCATTCCTAAACTACCAGCCAACATTGAGGCAGGGAACATGCGAATGCGTGCGTTATAGGTTTGAACACTACTATTGTAGCGTTGTCTGGCAACCGCAACCCGGTTCTCAGTTCCGGCAAGTTCATCCTGTAGGCGAAGAAAGTTTTGGTTCGACCTGAGTTCGGGGTAGGCTTCTACCACTACCAGCAGACGACTGAGGGCCGACTCCATTCGTTCGTAACCTTCCGCGGTTTCCGAGACCGTTTGCGCGCCAGCCAAGCGAGCACGGGCATCGGCAATATCGGAGAATACTTGCTGTTCTTGAGACGCAAAACCCTGCACCGTCGAAACCAGGTTGGGAATAAGATCGCTACGTCGCTGGAGCTGGTTATCCACCTCTGACCACGCGCCATTTACCGACTCATCAAGTGCGATAAGTGAGTTGCGCTGTCCGACGTACCATGCGATACCACCAAAGAGCATTAGTACGATTACGGCACCTGCAATGAGTACCGTTGTTGCTTTTTTCGCCATCTATTATGCACCTCTCAAACGCTTGTATATGGTTTCTGTGTAGCA
>CAZQIK010000008.1:7623-9259 GCA_964593085.1 uncultured Spirochaeta sp. | reverse complement strand
GCCGCGCGGCTGAGGCCGCCTACACGGTGCCGTTGCGCTGGCACGCCGCTGTGCCGTTAAAATCCGCGGCTTGCGCCGCCGCCACCAAAACCGCCGCCACCAAAGCCACCAAAACTAATTCCACCGCCAAAACCGGTCGAGCCTCTGCCGCGGGTTGCCGCGCCAAAGCCACCACCATAATAGCCGCGACGGCCAGCCCCAATGAACAACAGGGGCAAGAGAAAACGACCACCAACCATCGAAAACACCATGAGGACCCAGAGCAACTCGGCAGCTGAGCCAAATGGCGAAGCTCCCGAGGATGCGCCACCACCTTGTGGCGTGCGCGCGCCCTGTTCGGCTAGATCGACATCATACTCTTCGGCAATGTAGCCTGCCAGCCCCTGAACACCACCCAGCATACCGGCGCCCCAGTCGCCCTCACGGAAACTCGGAAGCACCATTTCATCAAGAATTGCGCCTACTCTGCCGTCGGGCAGTATACCCTCGAGGCCGTAGCCGACCTCAATACGCACTTCCCGTTCCTGCATTGCAAGAATCAGAATTGCACCGGAGTCGTCCGCCTCAGCACCAACTCCCCAACTCTCTGCAAGCGCAACACCAAATTGTTCAATGGAGCCGTAGGGTTCATAGCTCGGCACGGTGACCACCGCGATCTCGGCGCCGGTAGCCGACTGCACGGTCTGTATTACTGCCTCAATTTGGGTAGTATCCTCGGCCGAAATAACGCTGGCAAAGTCGTTCACATACCCCGTCGGACTCGGCAGCGCTTGCGCCGTGACTGTAAGGGGAACCGCAATGAGCAAAATAAGCGCCATGCCCGCCCTGAGGCGGCGCAGTGAAGCCGTAGCAAACATCAACATCAGCTCTTTGCCTCATCCGCATCAATCACCAATATTAGGTGCTCAAGCCGCGGTAGCAGCTCAGCTACCAGTTCAACCGGATTGCCGCCCTCACCCTCACGCATACTCAACAACCTAAGAAAAGGGCCTGGTTGGAGTTCATACAGCGTGTTCATCTGCTCAATAAGTGCAGCAAACTCCACTGAGACATCCTCACCTCCACGAAGCCGAACAAGCCCGCGAAAAATTGCCGCTATAGAGCCGGTCCACGACTTAAGCTCAGCCGCAAGTACGCGCTTCCGGCCCCGCGCAGCAAGCACCAGCTGCCTCAGCGAGACAAGTGCGCCGCGCAGTTGGTGCTCAAGCTCATGCCTCAGATTTCGGTGAGAAAACTGCACATGCTTGGTTGGATCCTCGCCAAAAAGCACCTTGTGGCACGCAATGATGTCCATGTACTCCATAGGGAAAACATCTGCGGAGGCCGTAAACTCTGCCGTTGTCAATATTAGCGGAGTGACTCTGTGTTTCTTAAGAAGGCTCTTACCCTCACGTCCCAAACGCTCAAGCGTGTCTGGGCTGCAGTTCTGTAGTAACACCAAAAGATTGATGTCGGAGCTCTTGCGGCGATAGTTCCCGGCAACATAACTGCCGTACACGACAACCGAGGATAGATCCTTGCCATACACCTGGCGAAGGAGCTCTACTAGGCCTTGCTCAATTTCCTGTTTCGTACTCATCAGTCACCTCACTCGGATAATGCACGACTTTTCGCGAATACACAATACAATGCCGCC
>CAZQIK010000008.1:5233-7523 GCA_964593085.1 uncultured Spirochaeta sp. | reverse complement strand
AAGCTTGAGGATGAAGAACGCACTCGACTTATAGAAGAAGGCAAGCAACTCAAAAGCGAGATTCCAACCCTTGAGTCCAAACTGAGCGAGATAGAGAAGCGGATGTATGCCGAGGCGGAGAAGATCCCCAACATGTCACATCCAGATGCCCCAACCGGCGCTGGCGAAGAGTCCAACACCGAAATTAAGCGGGTGGGCGAGCCCACTAACTTTGGGTTTGAGCCGAAGGATCATGTGCAACTTGGTCAGGAGCTTGATCTGTTCGACTTCGATACCGCAACCAGAGTATCGGGCACCAAGTTCTACTACCTCAAGAACCAGGCTGTCTTCCTGGAGCTTGCGCTTTCGCGCTTCGCTATGGAGGTGCTCCAGGGTGAAGGCTTCACGCCCATGATCACACCGGACATTGCCCGTGAAAGCGTTGTTGCCGGAATTGGCTACAACCCACGCGGGAGTGAGTCAAACATCTATAACCTGGAAGACGGAGAAGGCTGCTTAGTTGGCACTGCCGAGATCACCCTCGGCGGCTACTACGGCGGTCAAATTCTCGACGCCGAGCAGCTGCCTATTCGGCTTGCTGGCATATCCCACTGTTTCCGACGAGAGGCAGGGGCCGCTGGCCAGTTCTCCAAGGGACTCTACCGCGTGCACCAGTTCACTAAAGTTGAGATGTTTGTGTTGACTCACCCAAGCGAATCCGAAGCCGAGCTAGAACGACTCCGCAGCCTGGAGGAACGCATCTTCACGAAGCTTGAAATACCTTTCCGAGTTGTAGATACCTGCACAGGTGACCTTGGTGGTCCGGCCTATCGCAAGTACGACCTGGAGGCCTGGATGCCCGGGCGTGGTGAGACAGGCGACTGGGGCGAGATTACCAGTACATCAAACTGCACCGACTACCAGTCGCGCCGACTAGGCGTGCGCTTTCGCGACGGAGGCGACAAACAGTTTGTCCACATGCTGAACGGCACGGCTATTGCTATTTCCCGAGCATTGATTGCACTTATTGAGAATCATCAGCAGGCCGACGGGAGCATTACCATTCCCAAGCAGCTGGTGCCTTACACCGGCTTTGACAGAATTCCAGCACGGAAATCATGAAGCCCCAAAAACAAGTTCGAGATAAATTCTCTCACCGTCCCGAAATAGTAGCTGAGATTGGCACGGCTCATGGTGGGGATCTGGAAAAAGCTCGAGATCTTATTGCTGCCGCAGCAAACGCTGGCGCCGATACTGCAAAGTTCCAGTGGGTAATTGCCGACGAAATTCTCCATCCAGCTGCCGGTAAGGTAGAACTTCCGAGTGGGTCTATACCGCTGTACGAACGCTTTCGCGAACTAGAACGAGACACGCGGTTCTACGCTGCACTGCGCACATACTGTGAGGAGCTGGACATTGATTTTCTTTGTACCGCTTTTGGTTCCCGCTCGGTAGCCGGTCTTATGGAGTTAGGAGTCAGGCGGTTCAAGGTTGCCTCGCCTGAGCTCAATCACCTGCCGCTGCTGCACCAGCTCGACAGGCGCAAACATCGTGTTGTTCTCTCCACCGGTGTGTCGCTGCTTGCCGACATAGAACGCTCGGTTGCTAGTTTCGCCAAGGCAGAACTCACGCTGCTGCACTGCATCACCGCCTATCCAGCGCCGGAGGTTGAGTACAATCTTTCGGTGATACAAGGGCTCAGCGCGGTCTTCGGCGTCCCGGTTGGAGTATCGGATCACACCTTAGATCCGGCACTAGTTCCAACACTTGCGACCATTATGGGGGCTCGAGTTATTGAGAAACACATCCGACCGGCACTAGCTGGAGACGGACTTGATGACCCCATAGCGTTATCTCCGCGAGACTTTGCGCGCATGTGTGCGCGGGTTCACACAAGCTCCGACCGGCTGGCCACCGCCGTCTCAACTATTGATGCTGAAATTGATGCCCTCAAGCAGGAGTTTGGCCGCGAGCGCGTCAAGGAGGTCATAGGGAACGGCGTTAAGGGCTTAGCCCCGAGCGAAGCTAAAAACTATGGTCGATCCAACCGCTCACTGCATGCATGCGTTGAGCTCGCTGCTGGCAGTCCTCTCACGCGTGAGAACACCGCATTGCTGCGCACCGAACACTTTCTACGCCCCGGAATGCCGCCTCACCAGGCGGAGCAGATGTATGGTGCGGTGCTTATTCGCAAGGTTCTCGCAGGTGAGGGAATCACCTGCGAGGATCTCGTCAAGTACTCAGCCGACTCTTAGGTCTTAGGTCTTAGGTCTTAGGTCTTAGGTCTTAGGTCTTAGGTCTTAGGTCTTAG
>CAZQIK010000008.1:0-5133 GCA_964593085.1 uncultured Spirochaeta sp. | reverse complement strand
TCTTAGGTCTTAGGTCTTAGGTCTTAGGTCTTAGGTCTTAGGTCTTAGGTCTTAGGTCTTACGCCGGATGCTGCAAGAAACGTCGCAGCACTAAGTTAAGAATACCACCTTGTCGGTAGTACTCAATCTCGACCGGACTATCAATTCGACAGATTGTTGTGAAACTCTTGGCTTTCCCGTCAGAAGTTGTAGCAGTTACTTTGATTTCTTGTCCTGGCGCCACCTGCTCACTGAGTTCAATATCAAAACTCTCTTCGCCGCTTAAGCCAAGTGAAGCATAGTTCTCTCCCTGCATAAACTGCAGCGGAAGAATGCCCATTCCTACCAGATTACTGCGGTGAATTCTTTCATAACTCTCTGCAATAACCGCTCGTATTCCAAGTAGTTGTGTGCCTTTAGCAGCCCAGTCGCGACTTGACCCCATTCCGTAGTCCTTTCCAGCAAGCACAATGCTTGGCACGCCGTCTTCTCGGTACAGCTGTCCGGCATCAAAGATGCTCATAACCTTGCCGCTCGGCTGATGGGTTGTGAAGCTACCCTCGGTTTCCGGTGCCATTTTGTTACGGAATCTGATATTTGCAAAGGTTCCCCGCGTCATAACGCGGTCGTTACCTCGGCGGCTGCCGTAGGAATTGAAGTCCTTCACCTCGACCCCAATCGACTGGAGGTAGTTCCCCGCCGGGCTGTCCGGGTCGATAGCTCCGGCCGGACTAATGTGGTCAGTAGTAATGCTGTCGCCCGCCATGACCAGCACCCTGGCGTTTCGAATAGGCCCAATTGGTGCTGGCTCTGGAGACATATCTTGAAAAAACGGGGGTTCCTGAATATAGGTACTGTCGTCTTTCCAGTTGTAAATGGCTGACTCAGGCGACTCGATCCGGTTCCACTCTTCGTTCGAATCTTCCAGACCACTGTAGCTCTTTATAAAGGCCTCGCGGTTGAGAGCCTGGGAGACGTAACCGGCAAGCTCTTCCTCACTTGGCCAGATTTCATG
Organism: uncultured Spirochaeta sp.; assembly: GCA_964593085.1. Lineage (GTDB taxonomy): Bacteria > Spirochaetota > Spirochaetia > DSM-27196 > SLAA01 > SLAA01. The sequence goes on along the minus strand of CAZQIK010000008.1, from coordinate 4,139 downwards.
CATATAGACCGGATTGCCTTCCTTGTCTTTACCCAGTGGATCCGTTGCCAGATTGATCTCCATACGGCCCGCCACCGCATACGCGACAACCAAGGGGGGTGAGGTCAAAAAGTTGGCTCGTGTATGTGGGTTGATGCGCCCTTCAAAGTTGCGGTTGCCTGAAAGGACGCCAGCTACAACAAGATCACCTTCCTGCACCGCCTCCTGGATCTCAGTGGGTAAGGGGCCGCTGTTTCCGATGCATGTGGTACAGCCGTACCCAACCAAGTAAAAACCCAGCGCCTCTAAATACTGCATAAGCCCGGTGCGAATGAGATACTCGGTCACCACCATTGACCCCGGGGCAAAACTGGTCTTTACCCACGGACGCGAGGTGAGACCTCGTTCGTGGGCTTTCTTGGCAAGCAGGCCAGCAGCAAGCAACACCGAAGGGTTGCTGGTATTGGTACAGCTGGTAATGGCCGCAATTGCAACATCGCCATGAGTCAGCTCAAAACTCGAGCCGTCTGGCTTCACCACCGGCACCCGCGACTCAAGACCTGGCCCTGAAATGTTGTATCCTCGCTTCTCTACCGGTGCCGAAAGGGTCTGCTGCCAGAGCTTTGGAACCTCATCCAGGTTTATTCGATCTTGTGGGCGTTTGGGCCCGGCAATACTGGGCTTCACTGTTGCAAGGTCAAGCGTTAACACCTCTTCAAATTCCGGCTCCGGAGTGTCGGCTGTATGGAACATATTCTGCGCCCGGGCATAAGCCTCCACCAGCGCAATCTGCTCCTCGCTACGTCCAGTTTGGAAGAGGTAGCTGAGGGTTTGCGCGTCTGTAGGGAAATATCCAACGGTTGCGCCATACTCGGGGGCCATGTTGGAAATTGTCGCTCGGTCAGGAACCGTCATGGATCCGATTCCATCACCAAAAAACTCTACAAACTTGCCGACCACTCCATGCTCTCGTAACATCTCGGTTATGCGAAGCACCAGGTCTGTCGCCGTTACACCTGGCGCCATGGCACCGGTTAGTCGCACACCGATCACGGCGGGTGCCAACATAGAGACCGGTTGTCCAAGCATTGCGGCCTCTGCCTCAATTCCACCGACACCCCAGCCGACGACTCCAAGTCCGTTAATCATTGGAGTATGTGAGTCGGTACCGACAAGCGAGTCGAAAAATGCAAGCGGAGTCTTGCCGTTAGTGCTTTGCTGGACCACTTTTCCCAGATACTCAAGGTTTACTTGATGGCAAATCCCGCTGGCTGGCGGCACGACAGAGAAGTTCTGCAAAGCGCCTTGTCCCCACCGCAAGAACTCGTAGCGTTCACGATTCCGCGCAAACTCTAGATCTGCGTTTTTTTGTAGGGCGTCGGACGAGTTGAAGTAGTCGACCTGTACCGAGTGGTCAATAACCAGATCAACACCCAACTCCGGATTAATGGCCGCGGGGTCGCCACCAAGACGCTGCATGGCACTCCGCATTGCCGCAAGATCAACAACGCAGGGAACGCCGGTGAAGTCCTGCAGCAGGACGCGGGCTGGCTTAAACGGCAGTTCAATGCTTCCCGGCTGTTTTGGGTTATACCCTGCCAAAGCTGCCGCATGTTCGCCGGTAACTCCGGGCTTGCCGATGTTCCGAATAACCGATTCAAGCAGAATGCGCACCGAGAACGGCAATCGCTCAATGCCGCCAAAGCCAAGTTCGGCTAGCTTTTCCAGTGAATAGTATGTAAACGTAGATGTGCCTACCTGCAACTGTGAAAGAAGCTGCGTATTATCTATCGCGCTGTTGGTTTTCATTGTCTGCTCCTCTCCGTGAATAATAGCTGGCATTCCCTTGGAACATCAAGCGTAAGCGTGCTACAGTTCAGCCTACATTTATCGGTCGTAGGCCGACGGTTGGAGGTGAATGCCCTATGACAACCCCAAACCCGGAAGATATCAATAAGAATCACCCTTCAGGTCACGCTCCGAAGCTTGCCCTACATCTCTCTCCCGACGAATTGATCCGGCTCTACACAACGATGGTTACTGCGCGTGAAATGGACCTGCTTGAACAGAGCTACACCGGCCGCGGCGAGGCTTTTTTCCACGTCTCTGGAGCAGGACACGAAGGCACCGCTGTTCTTGCAGAGCATCTTGGTCCACAAGACTGGTTACACTGCCACTACCGTGACAAGGCCCTTATGCTTGCACGTGGACTGGCGCCACGGATGTTTTTCCTGTCGCTTTTCAACAAAGACGCGTCGCATTCACGTGGACGACAGATGAACGCTCATATGAGCGCCCCGGACCTTAATGTGCTGTCACTCGTGGGCCCGGTGGGCAACAATGCACTGCAAGCGGCCGGTGTTGCAGAGGTAGTGAGAGACAATGCTGGTGCCCCTCTTGTACTCTGTGGTCTCGGAGACGGGATGACGCAGGAGAGTGAGGTGCTTGAGGCCATAGGCCACACGGTGCGCAACAGCTTGCCGGTACTGTTTGTCGTACAGGACAACGCCTTTGCAATTTCAACCCAGACCAAGGGTCAAACCTTTTATAGCACGCCACAGGGCCGCGTCGATCAGTTCTACGGCATTCCGCTTGAGTACCTCGACGGCCGCCAACCTGACCTTTGCTATGACGGTTTCGGACGTGTCTGCGCCGAAATGCGGCTGCACCGCGGGCCGCGCATTATCGTTTTTGAAGTTGATCGCCTTTCCAACCATACCAACGCCGACGATCAGAGGGTGTACCGAACTGCCGAAGAAATTACACAGGTAAACGAGAGCGGCGACCCAATTGTACATTTCCAGAAGTACCTGCTAGAACGCGGAATCGACGGGGACCTGCTACGTCGCATACCAGAGGACATCCGCGCGGAGCTGGCCCCCATTGCCGAGGAAGCCTTTCGGAGCGCAGAGCCACAGCCTTTTTTGGGAGCATCTGCTTCACTTCCGACCCATCTGGGTCCGCAAGCCACGGAGTACCGCGGTGACTTGAGCGCGGACAACGCGGCGGACGACCCAGCTCTCAACGCGGTGGACGGCGCGACTCTCAACGCAGCGAACGGCGGAAAGCCGGTAACCATGCTGGAAGCTATCCGCGGAGTTCTGGGCGCGCGCATGGCCGCAGACGAGCGTGTACATCTTTTTGGAGAAGATCTGGAGGATCCCAAGGGCGATGTATTTGGCGTCACCAAGGGACTCACAACGCGTTTTCCGGACAGGGTGCGCAACTCACCGTTGTCGGAAAGCCTGATAGTTGGTGAGTCCATTGGTGAGGCACTTGCAGGGCGACGGCCAGTGGCATTCCTCCAGTTTGCCGACTTCCTTCCCATTGCATATAACCAAATTGTGTCCGAGCTCGGCAGCATGTACTGGCGCACCGACGGACAGTGGCAGGCACCAGTTATTGTCATGATTACCTGTGGTGGCTACAAACCCGGGCTTGGCCCTTTTCACGCCTCCAGCCTTGAGGCGATAGCAACCCACACCCCAGGTATCGACGTCTTTATGCCGAGCACCGCTGGTGATGCAGCTGGCTTGCTAAACGCAGCTTTTGAGTCAGGCCGGCCTACCTTGTTTTTCTACCCTAAAACCTGTTTGAACGACCGAGACAACAGTACTTCGCCCGACCTGGAGAGACACCTCGTTCCTATTGGTCGAGCACGCACGGTGCGGTTCGGAGAAGACATAAGCTTTGTAGCTTACGGGAATACTGTAGCCCTCTGCCAGCGTGCGGCTGCAGCTCTGGAGATAGTAGGCGTCCGCTCAGATATCATTGATTTGCGCTCGCTCAAGCCCTGGGATGAGGCCATGGTACTTGAGTCAGTGCGACGTACACGCCGCGTTATTGTGACCCACGAGGATAACCACACCGCCGGTTTTGGAGCCGAGGTACTTGCAACCTTGGCCGAAAAGGCCGGGGTTGCTTTTAGCTCGCGGCGAGTTACCCGGCCGGATACCTACGTACCGTGCAACTTCCCCAACCAACTGGAAGTCCTGCCTTCCTACCGCCGAATCCTTGAAACTGCGGTGGAGATGCTGGGCGGCACAATCGAATGGCAAGCACCGGTCAAGACCGATGCTGGCACTCACCTCGTTGAGGCTATCGGCTCCAGTCCTTCGGATGAGTCGGTCACTGTAGTGGAGTGGAAAGTAAAACCCGGA
>CAZQIK010000007.1:5461-14880 GCA_964593085.1 uncultured Spirochaeta sp. | reverse complement strand
ACCGTTCCATCGGTTAGGTGGACAAGAAACGTGTACGTTTCTTCATAGTAATGGGGACGTCCGCGCGCGTAATCCCAGTAGAGAATTTGGTCAGAAAACCCGGTTATTAGCATAGGATAGGCGGTGCGGACCTCCGGTTGTTGCGGCGCTTGATGGAAAACGTTGTATCGGATAGAGAACTGATGAAACTCTGTACCGTCAAGCTCCGCAGTGCCCATATATTCGTACACGACGTCTATTGGAAAGTGGAAAGCCTCATCAAGCCCGAAATTGCGGCGGAAATCATGCACCTCGCTGCCAGCATGAGTCCAGCTATAGCCAGGGCTGATTGGCTGCTCCGGGAATACCGGTACATTGCGAACCACCGGCATAAAGTACTCTGGGGAAATGTCAAACCGGCCTAAGGTGTCTCTACGGAACTCGGTGGGATACTCCTCGCCCCAGCGATATACCTGCCCATGTCCAGTGCTCTCCTCCGAGGTATGATACATGGCCGAGATACGCGCGTCGTTCTCACCAACATCGCTCACTTCTATGGATGCTTTGTTCAGAATAGTAGCGGAGTGCGAGTAGACACCGTTTATGCGGACATTCTGCTGAACCGTAGAGAGAATACGATATTGGTCTCCCTCAATATAATTGAATCTAAATTCGTAGGCATCGTTTGCATACAGGTATGCACCGTTTAGCAGCAATGCCGCTGCACACAAAACCAGTCTCCAGGCAGCCAGACGCAAACCCTTCGTTCTACAAATACGCATATCAGCTCGTGGTGTCGCCATACGGCCCCCCTCTATCTACTATTCGGCACACATTCGCCCAAGGTGAACCAACCTTGACAAAGGGTATCGCGCAAGCTACATTAAGTCCCGGCAAAGAGATACCAGGGCCAACTTTCTTTCCATATTGGAAAGCACGACACGATGCTGGCACACGCGGCCAGCAGGACGCTTTGAACGCTTCGCGTAACTCAATGCCACTAAACAGTAATTCCGGTTAAGCTGTCGACCCCGGCCATGGCGTTTTGGTTGTCATGAACAAGCATTTGGAGTTTCGGGATCTCATCGCAGCAAACCCACAACTTTGGGTTTTTTTGTGGTCCGGCACAATTCGAAGGGAGATAAGGTATGGGCAGAAACACGCGCACGCACACATTAGATGAAACAGCACTACGGGAACACATCGAGGACATCCTTCGACGAATTGAGGAAGAAGAGGATCCACAAGAGTTAAATGCGTATCGACGCTTGTTTAACAAACATGTGCCGCTGTTCCGTCGCGGCTATTTTGCTGGCTTTATTATAAAACATGGTATTCTTAAAGAAGATGCCCGTGAAGGCCGACCAAGACCAAAGCGTGAGCGACAAGAGACTTCTAGTAAGGGAGGTTCTCGCAAAGAACGTAAGAAAAAGTCGTCTTCTTCTGAGCGTTCGCCAAGTGCTGACCCAACACCAACCGAGCAGGATCAAGATGACGGGTCTGAGCGCACCGAAAACGGGCTCACCAGCGTGTTCGTTGGAATTGGCAAGAATCGTCGGGTATATCCGAAAGATCTTGTTCAACTTTTTTCTGAGATTGAAACCATTGAAAACACGGATATTGGTCAGATTAAGATCTTGGACAACTACTCGTTTGTAGAGGTAAACCCTGATAAGGCGCAGGCAGCAATTGAGCACCTGAACGGTAGCGAGTACCGTGGTCGCAAAGTCACGGTGAATTTTGCTCGCCGAAAAGACTAATCACCGCGGCTCCTACGGCAAGAAGTAACTCATAGCGGCCAAGGCTAACACCACATTGAGAAGCAAGCCTGTCATAAGGCAGGCTGTAGACAGCAACTCAAACAACGCAGCCTCCCTACCAGCCTTACGCGCGTGCTGAGATTCCTTGGTGCTGCCGGATTCTAAGATCTCAAGATCCCGGCGAGCGCGACGATATCGACCCTCTTTCCACAAGTATCGATACGCAAAAAAGAGAGCCACTCCAGGAGGAGCAAGCGGGAGCATAGGTAACAGGGCCCCAACGCTTGCTAACACCGCCGATAGAGAGTCGAACGGTGGCCGTATCGCAAGATACGCAAGAACCGTGAGCGTGAGAATACCGCCCGCTAAAGATAGTGGCGTTAGCTGGTTCCAATATTCATTACGCTGCCGCCCACACCATATGGCGCGCCGGACTACAGTGTCGTCAGGACCGTCATACATTAGTACCAACAACGGATCACTGCGGGAGGCAAGAAATACCGCCCGGCCATCTTTACGCGCAACCGAGCCTGCGACATACATCTTACTGCCCTCGGTGAGCGATGTCATCCGCTGCCATCGCAGAACCGAAGGTGTTCGATCCGGCAGCTCTCCCCCGGCTTCCTGAACAGTAACCCCGAACTCTTCAGTCGGTAGCATGTACAGTCGCACGTCCCTCATCTCAACCGCCACCGAGAGACTACCGCTACGCAACCAGATGATGTTGTCGTCCTCTATTGCCTCCAACGCGCCATAAAACCTATACGACCCCAACATCTGCAATTCACTGCCCTCGTGTTCACGTACCCCTCTATAACTCAGTACAGGCAACACGGCGCGGTCAAGCATTTGCCGCCGAAAGATACGCCACTGCTTTCTGACCGCGAAGGCCCCGAAGCCCGGAACAATCACGTAAAAAAGCGTGCCAACGAGAAGGATTATTGGTAACAATGAGCCGAAGTTCACTTGTTTCTCTCCAAATAAATGATTATCTTCCCCCCAGTATGGTAGAAAGAATTATTGTTGGACCAATGTACGCCAACACCTATATCGTCTCCACCGGAAAAAAAGAGTGCATCATTGTTGACCCAGGGGCAGATGCAGTGCAAATCTGCAACCGTTTAGAAACTCTTAACATGATACCACGAGCTATCGTGCTAACACATGGTCATTTGGATCATATGGGAGCGTCAAGAGCAATTCAAGAGCATTATAAGGAGCGTGGAGTCAGTATCCCGGTAGGAGCTAATATGAAAGACCGTGACTACTTTGTAGAGAGCTCGACCAAAACTCACGAACTGGCATTCGAAACCTTGGGAGAGAACGGGACAGCACTTTTTAATGAACTTTTTGCTACCCCTCCGGAACTGGACTTTGGCCTTGAAGACGGGCAAGCATTATTCGAGTCAGATCTCATGGTTATGACCACACCCGGTCACACGGCTGGCAGCGTATGCATTTATAGTGAGCAGCGCGCCGCGCTGTTCTCAGGCGACACGCTTATTTTCACTGGTATAGGCAAGTCAGACCTTCCCGACGGGAATGAAGAAGCATTACTACACAGCATTCAAACTCGCCTGTACACATTGCCAAAGGAGACCCGGTTGTTTCCAGGGCACGGCCCGTTCTCCAACATTGAACGTGAAATTCAAAATAACACGCTTGCCGAGGCTCAACGCACCTTTTAGACAAAATTTAATTTTAGAGAAGAGCCAGTCAAACAAGCATGCTGAGCGCTACTCCGGATTCAACGAGCCCGTTGGTGTAGCCAGCCGCTTCAAGCTGAGTCAAGGTAGAGCTCAGTTCGTTCTTATATTGATCAATGAGAGCGTCTACAGCATCGGGTGACATCCCCTCATCGTGGCGCTGATACTCTGAGTTTCCTTTCATGCGTACTAAACGGTCTATAAGGGTGTCAAGAAGTCTGAGCCGCGACATGGAAAAACCCATTGTTTCGCCGTCGGTGGGGACGCCCTGCACATGGCGGAAACGAGCATATACCGCGCTACCGCTAACCGGAAGCGAAATTCTGCCGTCGGCATACCGTGCGCGCAACAAATCCTGTACCGGGACAGTAGAACGTGTAGGCTGAATTGTTGACTCCAACATCCCAACATCCTCCGTTTAGTATATCGGAAGATAACAGGGAAGCTTGAGTTCGTTACATTTGCCTATGGTAGGTGTTGCCTATGGTCTATGGCCGTCTATCGCGTGCGCCTCTCCTCGGCCGTCTTGCAATCAATGCACATAAGCGCATACGGAATTGCTTCAAGACGCTCTACCGGGATTTTTTTCCCACACTTCATGCATTGGCCGTAGTGATTCATCTCAATTCGCGCTAAGGCTGAATCAATAAGTCTGAGACGTTTCATTTCCTGCGCACCAATTGCCTCAATAGTCTTCATGTCGATATCGTCGGATGCAATATCGACGAGGTCCTTGCCTTCCATACCTTCAACAATTTCCTGAAACTCTTCATTCTCAATCTTTAAATTTTCGAATATCTCTTGCTTAAGCTGCAAGAGCGAGGTTTTCATCTTTTCAACAAAAGCTTTTTCCATTCCGAGCTCCTACCATAATTTGGAACGCCCTGTGCGCAGTGAACGTATATATATGCCTATTCACAAACCTATTGTCAAGTAGTGAGGCCGAAACAATAAAGAAATGAACGAATAGTGAGAATACGACTATTACAGTGCTTACAGGCTTAATTGTATTTTTAATGAAACTCCGACTGCCGGACCGAGCGCTTAAGTGCCGGACCGAGCGGGCGAAGGGAGTCGAACCCTCGTCACGAGCTTGGGAAGCTCGGGTAATACCGTTATACGACGCCCGCTCGCTCCGGACTTAGATCTTTCTCCGGGCAAAGGTAACACAGAAAACTGCTTTTGTCCCGAGGAATCTTCTTACCGGTGAAATCTTCTTCCTACCGGGGTTTGCTGCGGTCAAAGCCACTTTGGTTCTCTAACGCTCACGCGCTCGGTTACTCCGTCTCAACCTACTCCGTCTCAACCGGTTCAACAACCGAACGAGTAAGCTCAGTGGAGTACCTTAATAACACGAGTGTTGCACCGAGCTCTTCAAGATACGGGACCGTTACCGTTCCACCCGGATGTTGCATGCTTGTTAAACGCCGTCGTTCCCCGGTGGGCGAAATGACATCAACATTAAGTTCAACGGCAACCGGATAGCGTGGCAGCTCATGCCGAAAGAGCCCAAATACAAGTCCCTCAGGAATATTCTGTGGTGCTACCAACTCGAGTAGCACTGCCTCACCGTCCTCAATCTCGGAACCTCCCTCCGGCTGTTGTCGCTGAACCACGCCGGGTGTTCGCCCGGGAGCGGGTTCTATGAGCCGAAACTCAAAAGGCACGCCGACTCGTCCAATGCGTTGAAGCGCCTCGGTATACTGCAGACCGACGTAAGAGGCTGCCTGTATGGGCTCATCACGCGCACCACGACTCACAATGAGGTTCAGATCCGTGGGGCCACTCAGTTCAACACCGGGGACTGGGTCTTGCTCGACAATTATCCCAGGTTCGGACGGATGGAAAACGTAGGTAACGTTCGATATCCTCAATAGGGCATCAAACGTAGAAAAAAGGGCCTGTAACTCATCGCGCACTTCTTCAACAGGTCGCCCGATAAAGTCGTCGACCCGGTCAACAATAGCTCCCTGGCTTACAACCAACTGCACGCGTTGCCCGGCCTTCACCACAGATCCCGCTGCCGGACTTTGATCAAGTATGGAGCCTCGAGTCGTCGGGTCGGAGTCAAAGCGGGCCTCAACCCGCGGATAGAGTTCGCGTTGCTGCAGCTCAACTAAGGCGTCCACCAGTTCCTGTCCTCGTATTTCGGGCACCAATGTATCCTCGGCCCCGCGTAACGACATCAGAAAGGTTATACCACCCGCACAAAGGTGAGAAGTATAATCCCAACAAAAGAGTACATCATAATCTTAAAGTACTTGATATCCGGTTGGTCGGTACGGTTCGGTATCATACTCTTGAAAGTTTCAGTAATCCGATTCACCTAGTTGTTCCTCCGAGGACGCTTCCAATAAAGTTGGGGGTTCCGTTCAGAAAGGTAGCCCAGTCAAGCGCCTTACGACCAGATAGTTGAAGTTGCCGGAGTGCAAGTATACCGGCTCCAGTTTGTACCAGGATTCCGTACCGCTTGTCCACACCAAGCACCTGCCCCGGCTGTTCTGCCAAGTCGTTTTGAATAGGCAGTTGGGCTGGTTCAAGATCCTTGGGCACAGATGCTTCATGAATCTTCAACTCCGTTCCATCAAACATCGTGAAGGCGCCAGGCCATGGATAGAAGGCTCGCACCACACGGTGCAGCTCAACCGCAGATCTGCTCCAGTCTAGAAGACCGTCCTGCTTTTTAATGAGACCACAATACTCGGCCTGACCATGCTGCTGCACCTCAGCCTGCTCGCTGCCCGCTTCAATTTCAGCGAGTGTTTTGACAAGCAACCCCGCACCAAGTTCAGCCGCCTCTTCTGTAAGCGAGGCACTACTTTCGGTGCCGTCAAGCACAATTACGCGGCGGGCTAACACATCGCCAGCGTCCATCTCCAGCGCCAGCCGCTGAATGCTCACGCCGGTTACAGCGTCGCCCGCGAGTATGGCTGCCGCAATTGGAGACGGGCCGCGATGTTTGGGCAGGAGCGATGGATGCACATTGACACCACCACGGGGAAAGAGCCCCAGGAACTTAGGGCCAAAAATCTTCCCGTACGCCACACACACCAGGATTTCAGGGCGCAGCAACGCTACTTCAGTCCGGGCCGCCTCGTTGAGTTTCTCAAAACGGAGCACTGGAACTCCAAGTTCAGTTGCATGTTCGGCAACCGGAGAGGCTTGCATTTTCCGGCCCCGTCCTACCGGCCTATCTGGCGCCGTAAGCACCGCTGCGACTTCGTGAGCATGCGCAACCGCACGTAATGAAGGAAGGGCGATCTCGGGGGTGCCCGCAAAGAGCACCCTCACCGCGCAGATTCCTGCGGTCTACGATATCTCTGCAGTAGTTTCTCTCGTTTCCGTTCAGCTAGGTGATCCAGAAAAAGCACGCCGTTAAGATGATCAAGCTCATGAAGAATAACGCGGGCCAGCATACCGTCTGCGTTAAGTGTAAAAGGTCGCCCATTCTGATTCCAGGCCTGCACCTGTATCTCGCTGGGCCGTTTAACGTCGGCGTAGAGCCCGGGTATGCTGAGACACCCCTCCTCGTACACGCCCGTTTCGTGCGAGGTGCCAACAATACTCGGGTTCACAAATACATGAACCGGATCATTATCTACTTGTACAACGAAAAACCGTTCGAGGATGCCGACTTGAGGTGCGGCAAGGCCAATACCACGTGCGTGCTGCATAAGAAGCACCATGCGGTCGATAGTTGTCCGCAGCACATCGTCTATATCCTTGACCTTTGTAGTCGATTGGCGCAGCAGGTCGTCAGGATAGTAGACTAATTCTATATCGCCTGCAGACTCGTTTTTGGCGGAGCTATCGGAGGTTTCGGGTGTTTGTTCTGTGTTATTTTTTTCCATTGCAGTACTCTCCTAAGAGTACCCGGAAAGAGCAACTCGGGTCAATGTTAGGAACCCGCGTGACGGGCGCAGACTAAAGCAATGCGCTGGGGTCGACATCGATCTCAAGGTAAAGTCCACGAGGCGTTTCAAACTGCAACAAGAACGATCTCAACACCCTTTGTACTCGGTCAAAGCTCTCACAACGGATAAGAAGTTGCACTCTCAAATTGCCGGATATCACAGCTAAAGGACAGTCGGCGGGACCAAGCAGTTCTCCACCCCCCTGCTCCTGCAGCTGCTGGCGAAGAGAAGTCGCAACCACCTCGGCGGTATCCCGCACCAACTCCGGTTTCTTGCCGCGCACTACAATGCGAATCAGACGCGAAAAAGGTGGGAAACCTAACACACGGCGCGTCTCAAGCTCGGCGCGGTAGAACTCCTCTCGCTTTCCCTGCACAGCCAGTCGAACAGCAGCGTGCTCCGGCCTAAAACTCTGTACAAGTACTCGGCCGTCGGGAACAAAACGACCGGCGCGCCCTGCAACCTGCACAATAAGAGCGAAACAACGCTCGGCGGCTCGGAAATCTGGCATTTGTAAACCGGTGTCGGCCATAATTATGCCGACCAGCCGCACACCCGGAAAGTTGAGCCCCTTTGCCACCATTTGCGTACCAAGCAAAATATCGAGTTCACCTTTACGAAACGCCGCAATGGTCGCCTCCATACTCCCTTTAACCCGTACTGAGTCGCTATCGAGTCTCCCTACGCGAAGATCCGGGAAGTGTGCTGCCAACTCCTCCTCAACCCGCTCAGTTCCGAAGCCGGAGTACCCTAAATCGAGCGAGCCACACTCGGGGCACACCTGAACTGGTTGAGTCTTGTATCCGCAGTAGTGACAGACCATGCGTCCAACCTGTTTGTGGTAGGTTAAGTTTACCGAGCAGCTGCGGCACTTCATTTCGTAACCACAGCTTCGACAGTGGAAAAAGTAAGCAAATCCTCGGCGGTTGAGAAAAAGAATGCTCTGTTTTCCTGCTGAGTGGGTCGCCCTGATCTCTGCAATGAGCTGCTTTGAAAGCGCCTTATCGCTGCCCTTTAGTGGAATAAGGTCGATGTCCGGGAGACTTCCCCCGGCAACCCGTCCTCGCAGCACCAGCCGCTGAATGCGCCCTTGTTCCATAAGATACCAGGCCTCAACCGAGGGGGTCGCACTACCCATGAGGAAATATGCCCCTTCACGAGCACACCTTTTCATAGCTACCTGTCTTGCGTGATAACGTGGTGCGGAGCTACTTTTGTAGCCGGACTCGTGCTCTTCATCCAGCACTATGAGTCCAAGATTTTTGAGCGGCGCAAACACCGCGCTACGAGCGCCAATAACGACTCGAGCCTCTCCGCTCCGCACTCGGTTCCACTCACGTAAACGTTGTGATGGAGTAAGACGGGAGTGGAGCACGGCACAGGGAGCCGAAAGCCGTGCCCGCAAGGTGTCCACCACCTGATGGGTCAATGCAATCTCCGGCACCAAATAGATGACACTTTGTCCCCGGGCAAGCACGAACTCGGCAACTCGGAGAAACACTTCTGTCTTTCCAGATCCGGTAATTCCATCTAAATAGTAGAGTCCGGGCGGCCCTGTAGTGACGGCTTTAAGAGCCTCGGCCTGATCGTCTGAAAGCTGCTCCGGTACTGCACGATACGCTTCCTCATCCGGTCCAAGCCCAGGAGCTTCACGCTCGCTACGCCCAGTCGGCGTCATCGCACTCAGCGCCTCGCCAAGGCTGCAGTGGTACATCTCGGACACCCACACGGCAAGCTCAAGAAAGTTGTCGTCAAACAACGGCGTCTCGTCTATCACTCGTTCCATATCGCGGAGCTGCTTAAGACTGGCGGGGGCGGTGCTCGGGAACCCAACGACAAAACCTGCAAGCTTGCGACGGCCAAACGGCGCCATAACGCGGCAGCCAAGCTCAGGGCTTGGAATCTTGTCCGGGATGGTGTAGGTAAAACGAGTGTTAAGTGGAAGATTAAAAACAAGCTCGATGTAGCGGCTCACCGGCATAAACTCATCTATCCAGTATAGAACGAAGCAACTTCAGATCTTCCCATACCGGCCGACGCCAGTCCGGATTTCGCAAAAC
>CAZQIK010000007.1:0-5451 GCA_964593085.1 uncultured Spirochaeta sp. | reverse complement strand
GCTACCGTCGGCAGACCGTAACAGCTGTGCTCGCGTCCTCGAAGTTTTCCTATACCCAACTCGGATCCCGTCAAGAACTGAGCGGCAACTCGACCGGCAGCAAGAATAACGCGCGGGCGCACCAGTTGGATCTGACGTTCAAGATAGGGTCGGCAAGCCTCGATCTCGGCAGGCTGCGGGTCACGGTTGCCGGGCGGTCTACACTTCACCACGTTGGTGATGTACACATTTTCTTCACGTGACAAGTTTATAGCTTTCAGCCAGTCGTCAAGATAGCGGCCAGCCGGACCCACGAAAGGCGTGCCTAAGCGATCTTCCTCGGCCCCCGGCCCCTCTCCTATAACCATGACCAGCGGGTCAAGCACCCCAACCCCCGGAACGGCTTGAGTACGCCCGCTGCTCAATTGACAGAGGATGCAGGCAAACACCTCCTGCTCAAGAGCGCGCCGCGCCTCATCACGGTTACTGTGATCCGGTGCATGTAACGCAGCCCTATGCTCGGTCACCGGCGGCGCCGATCCGCCGGCAAGCGGCTGGTCGGAAACAGGGTCGCGGTGCCGCCGATACGAGGAGCTAACGAAGTCTTCAACAACATATGCAAGTTCTCGAAACTCGCGTGCAAACTCATGATTCATGTTTATACCGCACCCTGTGAAAAAAGAGCCCCTGTGCCGGGGCAGACTCCAATGATATCGGCCGCACACCGCTGCGCAAGGTTTCTACAAATATATCGCTCTGCTCTTTATGCATGGTCACAATAGAGCCGACCAACGAACGTACCATGCGCCACAGAAAGCCGGTCGCCACAATTCGAAACACTACAAACCTTCCTTCAGGGAAAAAACCAGCCGAGAAAACGTGACGAACTGTGCTTTTGACCTCGGCAGTTCTTACCGCAAAACCTGCATAGTCATGCTCCCCGACCACCATTCCAGCCAAACGGTTCATCTGCCTAAGGTCAAGGCCTTCGGACAGTCCCCATGCATAGCGATTGCTGCAGGGGTCAGCAATTGCGGCTGGAAGGATATAATATCGATATTCACGCGATATGACATCATACCGGGCGTGGAAGTCCGCTGCGACTTCTCTACAGTCGGTTACACGTACATCTCTCGGCAGCAGTGAATTGATAGCGGCCGGATACCGTTCTACTGGGATGGAGTCTATCGGGGAACGGAAGCCAGCACGTTGTCCTACCGCATGCACACCGGCATCTGTGCGTCCAGCCGGAATAACCGGGGTCAGAACACTATGCCGTTTATGTAAAGCGTGCTCCAGTACGCCTTGGACCGTACGCCCGGATGCCTGAATCTGCCAGCCGTTAAAGTCCGTTCCGTCATAGGAGAGCGTCAGTACGAGGTTGCGTTCATGCATCAGGATTCTCAGGGTCTGTATCGGTTGAACCTAACTCCTGAGCAATCTTCTCATACACCTCACGCGCGTTATCTAGAATAGCGGCGGGTTTATCTTTAGATGCTCGACCCATTCCAAAAATCCTGGCAATTGTGCGCTTTGCACGATTCAACGCAACCTGGCGCTTTTCCGGATCCGTACTCGGTCCGTAGCTGTACTCCAGCATGCCGGTTACATACAGCACGCCATCGTAGCCGTAATTTTTATCAAGATCCGGACCCAGGTGTCCACCTGTCGATAACTTTTCCTTACCGGTCTGCTCTAACTCAATTGCATGGGCGTAGAAGAAACGCGCCTTACGATAAAACACACGAGCCAAGTAGTCATAGTTGTCGTTGGGGTGCTTTTTGTGCATGTCGTTGGCTACCCATGCGGCTCGCAAACAACACAAACCCTTCTTAAAAGTTGGTGAGATATCTTTATGGGCGTGTTCATAGCACAAGGTGGCAAGGTAGTACGAAGCTAAGCCCTCTTTGAGTTGTCGGGGAGAAGTAAAGTCCAGCGGCGGCAGGATTGTATCTACCTGTTGCCGGCGTTCATCATATTTTTGATAAAGAACCCCTGCCGTCTCGGGCCTTAGTTCGTCAAAATCCGGGGCAAAAGCCGCATAATAGCAATGAGGACACACAACCACTGGATAGATCAGTGGATGAATTTCGCCATACTTCTGGGACGGTTCGTATGTGCGTCGCAACTCATGCGTAAGCTTTCCAGCAATGAGTCGCCCACGCCCGGTGCGCATTTCTTCACGGAAGAACTCTTTCTCGCATACCGGACATGTGGTTGCTTTCTTTTGGAAAAACGTAATACTCGACTCGCCGTTCATTGCCGTTACTCCTTAGGCAGTCGCGCCGCACACCATGCCGTTCCTACTCACGAGTCTCAATCACAACCATTGCCAGGGCATGTTCGCGTTCATGACTCATAGAAAGATGAACACGCCACGCACCAGATTGCCGCAACGCCTCGGCAGCGGTTCCATGAAGGAACATTTCAGGTTTACCGTGTTCATCATTCCGCACCTGTATATCCTTCAGTCGGATACCGCGCATCCCGGTTCCCAATGCCTTGCCGTACGCCTCTTTAGCAGCAAAACGCGCGGCGAGAGACAAAACAGCGGAGTCGCCACGGGAGCGAATATCGGCAAGTTCAGCCGGAAAAAAATAGCGGCTGAGGATTTCGGGGCGGTCCAACCAGACCTGCATACGGGCAACCTCAACCACATCAATACCAATTCCGTGAATCACCTAACCTTACTCCGTCACTCTCAGCTCAACAAGCGTAGGCTCATAGCGTAACACCAATAATCCCGCAGGAAGAACCGGCCTTGTCGGAAGCTCGTACGTACCGGGAGCATCTATGTCGGACGCGTCAAGTATGAGTTGCATGTCAGCGGGAGAAAGCCCCTCAAGCTCCTGCCCTTCACCTTGCAAGCGAATTGTGCCTAACTCCGGCTCCAACTCAACTTGCAGTTCGGGAGTAAGGTTGAGAACTACCAGCTCTACCCGATCAAAGGTTGTCAACACCACAGACTCTTCAATTGATGCGCGGAACTCTACTATCCCACCCCCGGGAATGCTAACCAAGGAGCTTGGAGGTGAGAGACGCACCTGAACGCCGAAGTCCTCGGTGCGACCTGAAACACGTATCTCCTCAGTCTGTATAGACTCCAAAGTTGCCAGGCGCCCTCGAGGACCTGTCACCGACACAGTCGTCGGGTTTATTACGTAGCTACCCAGTTCGTATCCTGGCGGAGGATATCCGGCAAGGTTTGGTACTATATCGACTTCACGAGTAATCTGCTCTCCAAGCCGTACCGACACGTGCAGCGGGTCTATTACAATTTCTAGCGGATCCATACCAACTGCCGCACCAAGTTTCTGCACCTGCACCGGGGCACGGAAAACCCCCTCGCTATCGCGGCTGGTCAAGTCCACAAATACATCAAGATCCTCTTCGCCAATGCTGGAGATCTCTTCCGCCTCACCACGAAGAGTCAGCTGTACTCGGTCAGCAAATGGTGAGGCAGGAACATACCCACTTGGAAGTTCGAGCCTCAAAGGCACACTTAGTTCACGACTCTCCAAGCGAGAGTAGTTATGGAACAACACCAGCACCACCGCCGCTACAAGAGATAAAACCTTTGCGGGCCAGTTTTTGCGAGCTCGAGAAAGTAACACGCTAATCTTCAAATGCGCTCACCTCCTCCTGTTCCAAATCACCTATGCTTGCAATATTGAGAAGGTCAATCAAACGTGCGCGTACTTCGTCAGTGCCAAGGTCGTAATAGAGGTTACCGTCATAGGCAAGCGAGACCGCCCCGGTTTCTTCGGATACTACGAGCACAACCGCGTCGGACTCCTCAACCAACCCGAGGGCCGCCCTATGTCGTGTTCCAAAGCTTCTTCGGACATCAACTTGGTCCGAGAGTGGAAGCAGACAGCCAGCGGCTACAATCTTACTACCCTCTATAAGCACTGCGCCGTCATGAAGAGCGGTATCAAAGGCAAACAGCGACAAGAGAAGCTGGCTCGATATATCTGAATCAAGCCGGGTGCCGGTCTCGATAACACCCTTCTGTCCAACTTGGCGTACGAATGCTACAAGTGCTCCGCGCTTCCGAATAGAAAGCACCTCAGCAGCATGTACCACCGCATCAACTTGGTTAGTTTTGGACACTTCGGTAAACTGCAACCATCGCCCCTGTCCGATGCGGGTAAAGATTTTCCTGAGCTCCGGCTGGAAAATGATAGCAATGCCAATGACAAGGCTGGGCGCAACAATGTTAAGCAGCCACAGCAGCGTGCGAAGATCAAGAAAATATGCGGTAGCATAGGTTAGCCCGACCAACACCCCGCCCCGCACGAGCTGCACGGCCCGGGTTTGCACAAGGATTTGGTAGCCTTTGTAGAACAAAAATGCGAGTAACAAGATATCAAGCGCTGGCAGCACATAACCGCGCAGCAACCAAATGTCGGCAAACCAGTTCACCTATCGCTCTCCCCTGGGGATGACAAAAACAGTCCTACTTTAAGAGCATCGACAGTTTCCGCAACGTCATGAACTCTCAATACTGAGGCTCCCTTGGCCGCAGCAAACAAAGAGACTGCCAAACCGCCGGACAGCCTCTCCCCTACCGGTCGCGCGTGACCATCTTCATCAGATAGAAGGGTCCCAAGAAAGGATTTGCGTGAGTGGCCTATGAGAATAGGAAAGCCGGAAGATCTGAGTCGGGGGATTTCTCTCAAAACGGCAATGTTGTCTTCAAGTCGCTTAGCAAAGCCAATACCGGGATCAAGAATGAGACCGTTCTGCGGCACGCCAGCCTTGCGAGCAAGCTCAACAGCAGGTTGCAGCTCGGCAAGGATCTCCCCCACGGTGTCTTGGTAGAAAGGGGCGTTTTGCATAGTCGCTGGCGTACCGCGCATATGCATAAGTACAAGAGCTGCACCATATTCGGCCGCAACGTCGGCCTTTTCGGGACCCTCCTGCAACGCAGAGATATCGTTTATGATGTCCGCTCCGGAAAGCAATGCACGCCGGGCCACCTCGGTTTTTCGGGTGTCTACCGATATTGGGATCTCGGAAAAGGCGCGTATTTCTTCGAGAACAGGAAGCACCCGTTCAAGTTCGGTACGTAGTGATACAGGATCACTGCCGGGGCGGCTTGACTCGCCACCAATATCCAGGATATCGGCGCCCGAGCGAATTATTCCCCGGGCCTGATCAACCGCAACAGCACGAGACTCCGCCCTACCGCCCGAAAAAAAAGAGTCGGGCGTGCAGTTGAGGATTCCCATAACCAGCGGAGTTTGTCCAATTGAGAGGGTTCTCATGCGAGGTAGTGAAATACTAGTCATACGAACCTGCCAGCAGGCTAAACACCGGATTTACGGACCCATTGCGGATTGAAAGCGGCTGCCTCCCGATGCGGAGCGGCAGCCTTAGCAATCATAGATGAGGGTCTACAAAAAACCCTCCACGCGCGCTATCGAGCCTTTTTCTTGTGTCGGTTCTTTCTAAGTTTTTTCTTACGCT
>CAZQIK010000006.1:0-15047 GCA_964593085.1 uncultured Spirochaeta sp. | reverse complement strand
TCGTAGGCGCCCTGGCTGGGCTCTGCGTTACGAACGACTTGTTTAACATGTTCGTGCTTATGGAGGTTGCGGCAATTGGCGCGTGTGGCATTATTGCAGTTAAGGGCGGGCCGGACTGTACCGAGGCAAGTCTGAAGTACCTCATCCTCAGCTGCTTGGGCACCGGCGGAATTCTTTTGGCAACGGCATTGTTGTACAAATTGACCGGGCATTTGAATATTGACTACATTGCCGCAGGAATGGATACCGCCCTTGCAGAGTACCCAATTAACTCCATGGTTGCATTAGCGTTGTTTTCGGTCGGGTTCATTGTAAAGGCCGCACTCTTCCCGCTGCATGTATGGTTGCCCGATGCACACAGCTCGGCGCCGTCCCCATCCAGCGCTTTGCTTTCCGGACTGGTCATTAAGGTCTACGCAGTGCTTTATTTGAGGATTCTGGTTGATGTGTATCCCCCCGAGGTGTTCTTAGTACTGCCGGTAAGCGAGCTCATTCTCATTCTGGCCTCAATCTCTATCATTGTCGGCTCCCTCTATGCAATGGCCCAGACCGACATAAAGCGAATGCTTGCCTACTCAAGCATAGCTCAGATTGGGTATGTATTTTTAGGAATTGGCCTCATGCAAGCAACCGGCATTACCGGTGGTCTGCTCCACATTTTTAATCATGCCATGATGAAGTCTATGTTATTCCTTTCCGCTGGCGCCATCATCTACTGCACGGGAATTCGCACCATCAAGGACATGAAGGGGATTGGCTTGCAAATGCCGTTGGCAATGTCTGCCTTCACTGTAGGCGCCATGGCAATGGTTGGAATTCCGGCTACCAACGGCTTTATCAGCAAACTGTATCTTGCCCTGGGAGCATTTGAGGCAGGCCGCCCGGTGTATCTGGGCGTTATTCTGCTCAGCAGTTTACTGAACGGTATCTACTATTTCCCTATAGTCATTGGCGCGTTCTTCGGACAACGAGACACCGAGGCATGGCCGGAAGCCCCCTGTAACTGTAAGCGGCTGCCCCTCACTATGGCGGTACCGTTACTTATACTAGCTGTGGGTTGTGTGTTCTTTGGCATCTTTCCTATGCACATGTTGGTACTTGTTGAAGGCGCGGTGGCGCTCATGCTGCCCTAAGCCTTAGAGCATTCCGCGCCGGAAGAAAAAGAACACTACCAAGAACAGCGTTATTAAGAATGCTACCAACAGGGCGGCAGTGTTGATGTTGCGGTTACTCCACAGACTCGAGCGGGGCCTGGCTCCCGATCGGTTTCTGGCCTCGGACCGTGCAGAAAACTTACCGGGAATATCCGACCCGCCTTCATAGAAATCCAATAGCAGGTTCTCTAAATTCCCGATTGCCCGAATCACACGGTGGAATAGGTTTGCGGTGCCGGTGAAGAGCGTATAATTGACGCCAGCATCAAGGTAAATGTGCATCAAATTGCAGACCCGTAACCCGATGCGGGCCACAGGCTGGTAGATGAGGCCTTCCACACTTAACCACGTGGGAATGCTTGGCATGCGGATCCGCGAGACTTGAGCTGCCGGAGCCGAGCCACCAGGACTTAGAAGTTGAAAGAGACCAATGTAGTTGCCAAGCGGATAAATTACCGCAGTCAAGCCAAATACAACGAGCATGGCCCGGATATCCGGCCAGGTAAAGAACTCAAGACCGGTGATGTACTTGCCTACGTTGTAGGGGTCAAAGGCCAAGCCGCTCATGGCTGGCGTCACCAGCCCCTGGTAGAGTACCTGCGGAAAAAGACCAATAAAGAGAATGATTGCCGCAAAAACGCCGGGTATGATCCGGGCGGCAGGGTGTTGTTTGTCTCCCTTGTTTGCAAACGCCTCGGTTGTTGGCCCCAGGAACAAACCCCGAAAGAGTTTAATGAAGTAGCAGATGGTCAGAGCGCTGGTGAGTACGAATATTCTTTCTGCCCAGTAGAGGCTCGGCAAATGGCTATAGTGATATGCTTTCTCTATTGCGTGGTGAACCAAGGTCTTACTTGCGTATCCGTTAAACCCTGGGACCCCCGCAATGCCCGCTGCGGCTACTATAAAGGTGAGCGTGAGCAAGGGAAATACGCGAGCCATACCGCGAATGCGGTTGATGTCAAGCTCGTGGGTGTGAATGTAGATTGCCCCGACCATGATAAAAAGGCCAGCCTTAAAAAACGCATGATTAATAATGTGATACAGTGCCCCAACAAATCCCATTGCTCCGTCGGTACCAAGAAATGCGGCCGCCCCTATAGCTAGCAGGATGTACCCCATCTGGCTCACACTGGAGTAGGCTAAGGTTTTTTTGGCCATGGTCTGCTGGAGTGCCAAGAAAGCACCAAAGAACATAGTAATGACGCCCATCCAGATAAGAATGTAACCGGAGCTTGAAGCAGCGGTTGCAAAAAACACATGTTCGCTTTTGCTGGCTACCGGCCCTGGTGCTGAGAAAACCTCTATCAGCACACGCAGGATACCGTACGCACCAACCTTGATCATGATACCAGACAGCAACGCACTTGCTGGCGCTGGCGCCACCGGGTGGGCCCGGGGTAGCCATATGTGCAACGGCACCATACCGGCCTTAACGCCAAAGCCAATCACAAACATGGCAATGACCAGTTTTTGATTCATTCCGCTTGCAACAATTTCGGGTAACAGTGGCCGAATATCAGTGTGCCCCACGTGATACTGCAGTAGAATAACGGCAAATAACAGGACCAACCCGCCAGCAACGCCTAAGCGTATGTACAGATCGCCAGCCTTCATCGACTCTGGATCTTGCTCATGGATAACTAATACGTAGGAGCTAAAGGTCATGAGCTCAAAGAACACAAAGAGTGTGAGAAAGTCACCCGCGGTGACAACTCCAATGCACCCACCTAGAGTGAACAACAACAGCGAGTAAAAGCGAGTCTGGGCATGCTCGTGGGCCATATATGCTCGGCAAAAAATAGTGGCAAGGAGCCATACAAAGCTGATCAGAACCGCAAATATGAACCCGGCACCGTCGACGCGGAAGTTCAGCGCCAGCCCGACCATGGGTATAGGATATGAGCTGAACACCGATCCGGAACGCAGCACGGGGTATAGCGCGAGCAACAAGCCCAGACTGCCAGTAACAAAGAGTGTGGATGCAATATCTCGGGCTAACGGCTTACGGCGCAATAAAGCAATGAGAAAGGCGCCCAGCATAGGGAGGATTGTGGCAAGCAGGGGCAGATGATGCACCGGTTACATTCCCCCGTTCATAAGCATAGCGGCGGTAAACTGAGACAGCCGATAGAGAATATTGAGCGGTGAGATGCCAAAAATAAAACAGCCAGCAGCAAGTATGAGAATAGGCCACAACATCAGTTTGGATGTTTCATCACGTTTCATCTCATGGTTGTTCCCGAAAAAGGCAATAATGATGATAGGTAGATAGTACAAACCATTCAGCAAGCTACTGAGCAAGAGCACGCCGACGTAAGCCGCGTGCCCACCATCAAGCGCCCCTAATGCAAGGTTCCATTTGCTCAAGAATCCGTTTAACGGCGGAATGCCGATCATTGCGAAGGCGGCAATAGAAAACGCGGCAAAGGTGTAGGGCATTCTCGTACCGAAACCGGACATATTACGGACATCGCGCTCTCCGGTTTTATGAATAATAGCTCCGGCACAGAGAAAGAGGCAGCTTTTCATAAAGGCATGAGAGAAAATATGAAAGACTGCGCCGACAATTGCCGTTTCGCGCAGTACCGAAAGCCCCAAGAGTACGTATCCCATCTGACCAATGCTGGAATAGGCTAATCGCCGCTTAATTTCAAACTGAGTGAGGGCGACCGCCGATCCTAGAATGATCGTGATGATGCCCAAGATAGCCATGATCAGAATCCAACCGGTCTCAATGAGCAGTTCCGGGGAGAAGACCGTGAACACAACGCGGAAAAGTCCGTAGGCACCGGTTTTCAGCATAACGCCGGAAAGCAGCGCGCTTGCAGGTGCCGGGGCTACCGGGTGGGCATCGGGAAGCCAGACATGCAGGGGAAACATACCGGCCTTCATGCCAAAACCAACAAGAAAGGCAATAAAGGTTGCCAGCGCAAGTCCGGAGGGTTCGGTTATCAGCGACCCGGCATCCAGACTCAGTGAGCCCGATATTTCATAGGTGTTAATAACACCTAAGAGGAGGCTAAGGCCACCAATAATTGTTACGATGATGTATTTGTATCCCGCCTTGAGAGCCTCGGCGGTTTCCTCGTGTACTACCAGGACATAGGCAATAACCGACATCAACTCAAAGAAAATGAACAGTGTAAAAAAGTCTCCTGCAGTGAATATTCCCAGACATGAGCCAAGCGTGAGAGTCAAGGTTGAGTAATACCGGTTTTGGGAGTGACCATGGCTCATGTAGGATAGGGAGTAGATTGTTGCGAGCATCCAGACGAAAGAAGAGATAAGGACGAGACATAGGCTGAGCAGGTCAACCCGGAAGGTGCCAACAAACCCGAGCCCGGGCAGAATTTCCAACAGTTCAAACACCAGGATCTCACCGCGAACTACCGCAGGATACATGCCTACTGCTGCGGCGAAGGTAACTACGGTCGTGAGTACGACAAGTTGATTCCGCAGCCGAGTTGACTCACGGGCCACATACGCCACGCCAACTGTCATGAGCATAGGGAAAAGAGTGACAAAGACGGGCAGCAATGATGTTGTTCGCACTTCGGTCTCCTAACATGTGTTTCTTGGTCAATAACGCAAGAACTTCACTGCATTGTATACCGAATTGAGCAAATGTGAAGAGGAAAAAAGAAAAACATATTGATTAATAAGAATCGATAGCGCAACTTCAGCAAACTGGTGTGCTAGTTTTGGTCGCTTGTACGCTGCTCCCCGGCATTCTTGTCCGTTGTTTCGGACGTGGCTGCTGGCGCGGACTCTCCTGGATCAAAGTCGGGGCAGCCCGGAATCTTCTCGCCAGCAGCATTTTCAGACGCCCGACGACAGTAGGTGACGTGGTTGCGAATCCGAATGAAGAGAACAATGCCAATAAAAACAAGGCCGACAAGCAGCAATGCATACGTCATACTTGAAATTATAGCACCAATTTGCCCGATTGCAACAAGACAAAGTTAGCGGCTTGGAAAAATTTCCGAGTGCAGGTATACTCCTTCGTAAGACGATGGGCGCTTAAGATAGTGACTGCTTAAGCTAATGGGTAGAGAGGAGGCGTAGTGCAGCCAAACAGCTTTGAGGGCGATACACCAATACCGGATTCGCTTGCTGGACATTTTCTTATCTCCGAGACAGACCTACTTGACCCCAACTTTTTTCGCACGGTAGTGCTTATGACCGACCATGGTGATGCCGGAGCTTTCGGGTTAGTAGTGAACCGCCAGTCGACAGCAAGCCTAAAAGACCTGATACCTGACTTTGAGGATGACCCCGCTGGCGATATTCCGGTGTATGTGGGGGGACCAGTTGAGCAACAGTATTTATTCGTGCTGCATTCCGGAGTCCCCAGTCGATTTCGTAGTGATCACTCCGTCAGTCCGACTCCGGGAGTAATATTCGAGCCGCTTACCGAGCCGTTAGTGCACTTTCTCCGTGATGAATGGCGAGCTATTCCAATTGAGGATCGGCCCCAAATTCACCTCTTTGCTGGCTATTCCGGCTGGGGTCCTTCACAGCTTGAGAGCGAGCTTGAGGCGGGAGCGTGGTACATACATCGTGCCACCGCCGATATTGTGTTTCATACCGACCCGGAGAAGGGCTGGCACGACGCGCTTTCCAAAAAAGGTCCGCTGTACAAAATCATAGCCGAGACCGGGATCCGACCGTCTATGAACTAAGCACATTCCGTGTTCAGCACCTGCGTTCAGCGCGTGTAGTCGTGCGGTTACTCCGAACCAGGGGCTTTTTCCAGCAGCGCTACGGGAAATGCAGCGCAAAGTTCCTGTAGTGAAACAGCCCCTCCTGCCACCACCTCACCGGAAAGCACATTAAACCACCGTCCCTGCGGTAGTTGGACAGTTGTATCGCCCCAGTCGTTGCCAAGCGTGTAGGGGAGGCGCGGTGCCACCGTCACCACCTTGCCGCCGCGGCTAAAGGCCACCGCATGACCGGCTTTTTCGCCGTTTACATCAAGGCTCTGATACTCTCCCTCGAGAAAAAGCACCGGACGGCGTCGGCGCAGGTGCAAAGCCTGGCGCGTAACCCACAGTTTGGCAAGCCCATGCTCGCTGTCCGCACGCACCGCAGCGAGAGCCTCGACGAGTTCGGTCTCGTCATCTGGGGTTATTTGCTCAAGCAGCTCGGCGCGCAGCTCGTAGTCTACCGGTCGCCGGTTATCCGGATCTACCAAGCTAAAATCCCAAAGTTCGTTTCCTTGATATATGTCCGGAACACCTGGGCAGGCAAACTTGAGCAGCGTAAGTGACAGCGAGTTAATTGAACCGGCTTCACGAATCTCTTCAACAAGTTCCTGTATGAGATCTCGGCAGGTCTCACTGCTCAGCATGGACTCCAGAAAAGTAAATACGGCCGCCTCATAATCCGGGTCGACGTTCGTCCAGTTGCTGTACTGCTTTGCCTCCCGAATTGCTTTTTCAAGGTACGGCTGTAAACGGTCATACTCAATGGGCCAGGCTCCAACAGTGGTTTGGTACATAAGATACTCGGTTGCTCCATCGGGATACTCACCGCCGTCTGCTGTAGGCGCTGGTTTGCGAAAGTTGGCGGTAGCCTCTTGCATCTGTGTTATAAAGCTTTCCCAACGCTCGGGCATTTCCGAAAGTACCGCCAGCCGAGACCGCACATCCTCACTGCGCTTTGTGTCGTGGGTAGAGGAGGCCAACATCGCACCCGGCCAGGTGTGTGCCCGTTCCTTCATGCGTTCATGGAATACCTGAGGCGCAAGTCCAAACCTGTCCGGCTCCCCACCAACCTCGTTAAGCGCGGTGAAACGCGTGTAGCAGTAGAATGCGGTATCCTCGGCCGCTTTGGCCATCACCGGCCCGGTAATCTGCTGGAGTCGGGCGACAAACTCGTGCTCATTCTCCCCGTCAATCTCAAGGAGTAGCATGCGAAGGAGGAAGGCAAACAGCTCCTCGTCTGAGTCCTCACGAGTGTTCTGCGCCTGCGCCACAACGCGACGAAGGAGCTGTTCGTCGTCCTCGGTAACGGTGTCAGCGTCTGGACGAACATAGCTTCTATAGACAGGAAATGCCACAATCAGGTCTACCAAACTTTGCCTAAGTTCCTCGCGGGAGTAATCACGGTAGCGTCGATGGCGCCCACAAATTTCGGTTAGCAGCGAAACTAGCCGGTTTATGTCACTTCCAAGTAACTCCCGAATAACTAAGTACTTCTTCTCGGTAAGGATCTCGTGATAGCTGCGCTCCTCGCCGCTGATTTGACGGAAGAGCTTGTCAAAGGCTGGCTCGTTCTTTTGCTCTATACAAAGTCCAAGCGCAGCATTGAGAAAGTCGTAACCGGTTGTTCCGGCCACCGGCCAGTCCTGCCGCAGGCGTTCGTCGGGATGCAGAATTTTCTCGCCAACGACCCAAGCATTTGGGGCGGCATCGTGCAGACGTCTGAAGTACTCTTCGGGGTCGCGTAGGCCATCGGGATGGTCTACACGCAGTCCGTCTATGACGCCCTCGTGGAGCCAGTGCGTAATGAGAGAGTGGGTGTCTTCGAACACCTCGTCATCCTCCATCCGCAAACCAACCAGGTCATTGATGTCAAAAAAGCGCCGGTACGCTAAGTCACTCCGCGCACTGCGCCAGAATGCCAGCCGGTAGTTCTGACGGTCAAGAAGCTCGGTCAGACGTTCGGCATCGTTATTGACGCGTTCAAGCTCTTCGTCTAAGGCCCTGCGTACCGCCGGTTGTTCCTCCAAAAGGCGGTCAAGCTGCGCACGTAGGACCTCCTTGTCACGGTGTCGCCGCCGTCGGCTTGCGCGGTCTGTCGAGCTGGGCGGTGGCAAATGATCGAGGCTGCCAGCAATGAAGGCCAAGTCGGCCGAGTCTGAGTGGTCAGCGGCACGCTCAAAAACCGGCTTCATGCTGCGCGGGTCTACCGGGAAGGTGTTCTCGTAGTAGCGGATGATAAAGCTACCAGCATGCCGTTCAACACGCAGTTCACGCGCCTCAACAACTCGCCCAAAGTGGTCTCCCAAAATCGGCAAGAGTATGCGGTTGTCTGTCTCGCTATACTGCCAGTCCACATCAAAGTACACAGCGTAGCGGCTTGAGGGGCCGTTCTCCAGTACATCCCACCACCAGCGGTTCTCCGGGCCCGAGATTGCCATGTGGTTTGGGACGATATCCAGCACCTGCCCAAGGCCGTTTTTTCCCAACGCCCGACAGAACCACTCGTGAGCCTTTCCGCCCCCAAGGTCCTCGTTTACTTGACTATGATCTACTACATCGTATCCGTGAGTGCTTCCAGGCGCGGCCTGCAGGTACGGAGACGAGTACACGTGACTGACACCAAGAGCACGGAGGTATGGCGCGACCTTTGCTGCCGCGTCGAAGTCAAAATTTGGATTTAACTGAAGCCTATATGTTGAGTTAACTCGTTGCATGCGACTGTTCTACTCCCTGTTGTTTACGTGCTGCGGGTACTACGGCATTACCTACTCGGCGCGCTTGAGCACCTTGATTGTCCGACTTGTTACCAGCAGCTCATCGCCGGAATCATACGCCTTCCGATCCTCACAGAAGCCGTACTCAGTGGAGAGTATCTCCTTCCAGCGCCGCCCCCACACTTTGTCTGGCAGTGCAAAACTCAGATCCTCGTAATGTGCGTTAATAATAAGATAGAACGAGTCGTCGGTAATACGCAGTCCCCGCTCATCCGGGCTGGTAAATGCCTTTCCATTAAGGAAGATGCCAATAGACTTAGCAAAGCCTTCGTTCCAATACTGGTCTTCCATCTCCAGTCCATCCGGGGTGAACCAGTTAAGATCCTCTAATCCTTTGCCATACACGGCTTTTCCCTGGAACCAGTGTCGCCGTCTAAAAATTGGGTGTTTACGCCGGAACTCAATGAGCCCCCGCGTGAAATCCAGGAGTTCCTGGTCGATGTCGTCCCAGTTGACCCACGAGGTTTCGTTGTCCTGGCAGTAGCCGTTGTTGTTGCCGCCTTGTGTGCGTCCAAGCTCGTCCCCGGAGACCAACATCGGCACGCCCTGAGAAAGAAACAGGGTGGTGAGAAAGTTACGTTTCTGCCGGATCCTCAATGAGAGAACCTCGGTCTCGGCTGTCGGGCCTTCCACACCACAGTTCCAGGAACTGTTGTGGGACTCGCCGTCCTGGTTGTCCTCGCCGTTGGCTTCGTTGTGTTTCTCGTTGTACGAGACCAGATCTTCCAGCGTGAATCCGTCATGTGCTGTCACAAAATTAATGCTGGCATAGGGTCGGCGTCCGGTGTTCTCGTAGAGATCGGAACTGCCGGTCATGCGGTAGGCAAACTCACCAAGCTTCTGATCTGTGCCACGCCAAAAGTCTCGGATGCAGTCGCGGTATTTCCCGTTCCACTCCGACCAGCCAACCGGGAAATTGCCTACCTGATACCCGCCGTCACCTACATCCCACGGCTCGGCTATGAGCTTCACGCGACTGATTACTGGATCCTGTTGAATAATGTCGAAAAAGGCAGAGAGGCGGTCTACATCATGCAGCTCGCGCGCCAGTGTCGATGCAAGGTCAAAACGGAATCCGTCTACATGCATTTCTTGTATCCAGTACCGCAACGAGTCCATGATCAGCTGCAGCACATTTGGGTGCTGCATGTTAAGGCTGTTGCCGGTTCCGGTATAGTCCATGTAGTAGTGCGCGTCCTCGGTAACCCGGTAGTAGGCGGTATTGTCTATGCCTTTAAAACATAGCATTGGCCCCATGTGATTGCCCTCGGCGGTGTGGTTATAAACTACGTCAAGAATAACCTCGATGCCCGCATTGTGTAGCGTTTTCACCATCTGCTTAAACTCCGCTACCTGACTTCCAGCAACTTGCCGTGCAGCGTACTCGGCATGCGGCGCAAAATACCCAATGGTATTGTACCCCCAGTAGTTGCGCAGGCCCTTTTCCTGCAGATGGCCATCATGCACAAAGTGGTGCACCGGCATGAGTTCTACTGCGGTCACTCCAAGTTTCTTTAAGTAATCGATAGCCGCAGGGTGCGACAAACCGCTATAGGTCCCCCGCTGTTCTGCTGGAATGTCGGGATTAATGACCGAAAAGCCCTTAGCGTGCATCTCGTAAATCACGGTTTCATTCCATGGGGTGCGCGGCTTCACATCGTCAGTCCAGTCAAAGAAAGGATTTGTCACGATCGATTTCGGCACAAACGATGCGCTGTCCTTGGTGTTCATCTTCCAGGTGCCAGCTGGCCCACTGTGGGGGAAGATGGCGTCGTTCCAGACAATATCGCCCTGTATTGAGCGGGCGTAGGGGTCAATGAGAAGCTTATGCGGGTTGCAGAAATGTCCCGCAGCGGGATTCCACGGCCCATGTACCCGGAATCCGTAGCTTTGGCCAACGACAATGTTCGGCAGGTAACCGTGCCAACAATGCCCGGTAACTTCCGGCAGTTCGATGCGGGTCTCACGGCCATGATCGTCAAAGAGACACAACTCAACCTTCTCGGCAAGCTCCGAAAAAAGGGCAAAGTTAGTGCCAGCTCCGTCATATGTTGCGCCGTACGGATAAGTTCTACCGGGTCGTATTTCCACGAAAAATCTCCTTCTGTTTTGAGGCGCGCGGCCAAGCGCACCACGCTAACGCTACCACACATGATGGTACATCGCAACATGGCCAGCCTTGCCAGCATGGTCGGCTGGCAGGGCGTGGTTTTCGGGTAGACTTGCAGGGCAGGAGGGCTCGCGGTAGAATTGGCTTATGAACGCAACCACAGAAACATCCGATGACTTTCTTCAGCTCGTTGAGACGACCGCCCGAAATGCAGCCAAAACCGCTGGCGCCATAGCCATGCGCTATCTGAATGCAAGCTCACCCCAGGAGAAGGGTTCAAGTAACAACATGGTTACGCGGGCCGACATAGAGGCACAGCAGGCTATTGCCGACACCATTCGGGGCGCCTTCCCTGCGCACTCGTTTCTGGGAGAGGAGGGGGACAAAGCCGCATCGGCTGGCCCGGCTGGCCAAGGCGCCTCGAACGCCCCGGCAGCCCCGGCCGCATCGGACGCATCGGCAGCCGACGCCGCCTCGAACGCCGCCCCGGCCGCCGAGGCAGCCGACGCCGAGGTGGCACTTCAGGCCGAACACCTCTGGGTGGTGGATCCGGTTGATGGAACCAATAACTACGCTCAGGGCCTACCCTTCTTTTGTGTCTCTATTGCGTATCTCTCATACGGAGTGCCATTGTTTGGGCTGGTATATGATCCTTCACGTGACGAGCTCTTTTGTGCCCGGCGGGGTGGCGGAGCGTTTCTCAACGATAAAGCTATTCAGGTTTCCGGAGCCAATGAAATTGAGGGCGCTATCGTGTCTACCGGTTTTGCCTACGAGCGTGGGGAGTACGTACGCCGCACACTGCGAACGGTGCAGGCGCTGTTTGATGATAAGCTGCGCGGTATTCGGCGCTTTGGTGCCTGTGCACTAGATCTATGCTGGACAGCCGCTGGCCGGCTTGACGGTTTCTTTGAGTTAAAGCTTGAGCCGTGGGACTACGCTGCCGGGATGTTGATTGTTACGGAGGCTGGCGGTAGGGTCAGTGACGCCGAAGGCGGGCCACTATCAATTGGCGCACCTGCCGTTGTTGCCTCCGCGCCAGGCATGCACGATGCTTTCCTCAAGATTATTGGAGAGGCACGGTAATAATTCCCTGCCGTTGATCTACAAAGACTTCACTGCCCTCGAGCAGGAGTCGGCTGAGGCTGCCGATACCGTTTACGCACGGAATTCCATGCCGTCGTGCTGCTAATGCACCTGCGCTCAAGCGCCCAGCATCCTCCTCTATGAGCACATCAACCTGCTTTAGCAGAACTTCGTACTCGTGTAAGTAATGTGTGCACACAAGCACCTGTGCGGTCGGTCGTGTCTGTTTGCTTGTTTTGTTACGAACAAGCCCGGAAGCAGGAGACTGCGTCCGGGCTTGTGCTGCGGGTATCCACCGTACTATTCCGTGCAACAGCGCCGGGCGCAGTGCGGTGGTGTGGGCCGCAATGCCATACAGCTGTCGAGCGGCGGTGCCGTCCTCAGCTCGGGCGGCATCGTTAGCGCCCAGTGATTCGGCACATAGCTCGGCTCGTGCCGCCTCCGCAAACGTGGCCAATGTGGTGTCCAGCGTATTCGGCGGTGGCTCCTGAAGCAAAAGGTCAAGAAACTGGAAGGGATCATCGGGGGCCGTTTCGCGGTTGTATCTGCAGGCAAAGCTGATGCAGTTAGGCAGCGCGTATGGGGTCCAGCTGCCGATTGTGGCTTTAGTAGCCGCCCGGAGGACCGGCATAAGCCCGCGTCGTGTGCTGTCTGGAATAAGCTGTTCTAAGGCCACGCAGGCGGCTACCTCTTTGAGTACATCAATGCGCGCAGCCGTCCCGGGTAGATCAGGCTCACCACCAAGTAGCGGCTGAAACTCTCCGGTATCGCTCAGAAAGCCCACCTGTACACCTGACGCGACAGGTAGTTCGGCCAATATAGCTAGGGCCTCTGTCTCCAGCTCTGAGTCAAGTGGCCGGCACAGCGCTTGGTGGCGGCAGAGAATCTCAAGCTCACATCGTAGTCGTGAGGTGGCAAGGGGACGAAAACGCCCGGCTCGCACCCCAATCCACCCGCCAAGTTGCGTGCCGCTGAGTTGCGCGACAGTGAGAAATTTCTGGATCCAGTCGTCTGGAATCTGCACGTCGACAAGGTCGCTCATATCGGCCGCTCCGAAGGCATTGCACCTGGTGGATTCAGCTGTATTACTGTCTGAAAGTCATGAACGATGTCGTAGCGTTCCACTGCAAGGCAGAAAAAGGCGTTGCTTTCTGCATCTACAAAGGAGTCGAGTTCCGGATACTTGGCTAGATACACCGATCTATACGTGGCCCGCTGGGAATCCTCAACTTGAACGGCCGTGCCGCGCGCCTCTATACCGTAGGCCTCGTGTAAATCCTGTGGATCGTCGCTGCGATTGTCTACAAACAATGATGCATGGGGCTGCTCGAGTAAGAATTGAAATTTCCGGCTCGGGCGTGGCGTGACAAAAAGCAGGGTAGAAAGGTTGTCGGCCGGTACATAGCACACAATGGTTGTGTGCGGATACAGCTCGCCGTTGGTTGCCAAAATTCCATATCGCTGTTCGGCAAATATATGACGTAGGACCGCGTATAACTCATCTGGTTGTTGCATGTGTGTTTCTCCTCGATTCTGCTTTAGATTTTACCCCAGCTCAACAACCGGGCGGCTGCCGCAGGGGGCCCGCCGAATTTCCGAATACTGTCGCTCCAGCGGCGACATCGCTCACGTGTCTCTTGTCCCTGACAAGTCTCAAAGGCCGTGCGCATGTCGCTGGGCCCAAGTGCATTGGGATCAAGGACCGCGCCAAGGCCAAGGCGCTCGACATCGTAAGCTACGCTGAACTGGTCGCTTGAAAAGGGTAACACGATCATGGGTACTCCATGGAAGAGCGACTCGCTAAAAGAGCCCACTCCTCCATGGTGCACTACCAGCTCACATGTACTGAGTAACGGCTCCTGTGGAAGAAATGCGCGCACCTCGGCAATGCCTGCAAGCCGATTTTTAAGTTCCTTTAAAGCTGTTGGGTTGTCGGTACCGCCGCCAATGAGAACTCGCAAATCCGGGGCCGTTGCCTTTATCGTGCGTGCAGTATTTTCAAGCACGTCATGTCTGCGCGACAGGAAGGTGCCGAGGGCAACGAGCACGGTAGAGGCTTCTGCGGCGCTGCCCGTGAACTCTGAAGGAAGCACCGCCGGTTCAAAGCCATATCCGGCAAAAAACCCCGTGGGCACCGTGCCGTCGGGCACCGTGCCGTCGGGTACCGTGCCGTCGGGTACCGTGCCGCCCGCAACTTCACTGAACTCGGGGTAGTTGTAGATGACCCCGCGCGAGGCAAGCAACGAGAAAGGATACTCCGGTGCCCTCTGTGGTACGCCACATGCCCGCGCAACCTCCTGAAAGCGCTCTGCAAAGCGTGCCTCGACCTCGGCCGCAACGCGCTCAAGCCGCGCCTGATCTCCGGCACGTACCTCAAAGCAGGATGGCCACACCGGCGGTACCGAGTACAACTGCCCGGGCGTCGGGATAGAGTTTGGATGCGGCGGGCAGTAGGCGACAAAAGGCAGCCCATGCAGATGCAGTGCCAGGGAAACTCCGTACGAGAGCTGGTCTACCATGGCCAGGTCGGGTTGCAGTTCCTCCCACAGCGCACCAAGATTGCGGTATAACTCCTCCGGGTTGGCCAGCATGTCTTCTAAGCGGTGTCGCCCCTGGGTAATAAGCGTCTCCACCGGACCGCGGTAACCAGCCTCAATGAACTCGTGCAAACGCTCCTGCTCGCGAGCAGCTCCGGCGACTCCGGCGACTCCGGCTGCGCCGCTGTCTCTCCCGCCGGTGTTTCCGGCACCCTCGCCAGAGCTCGGTAGGTTAGCGTTTTTGTTGATCTCAAGCAGGCGGAAGCTTAGCCCAGCTTTCTCAACCTCGGCACGAAAGGCCGCGGCGCTTGCAACTGTTACCTCGGCGCCTTGGGCCGCGGCCGCGCGTGCAATGGAGAACATGGGACGAAAGTGCGAGTAAAACGGTGGAGCCGCTACAAGTAGCTTCATGACGGTGTGTTTCCTGTTTGGGTTTGCCCTCCGCCAGCGTCACAGCTACGGGCGTGACAGCCGCGGTTCTCAGGCCCGCCAGTGTCACAGCCGCGGTTCTGCTCGCTGTGCTCGCGTGCGGCCACGTACACCGCTGCAAGCTCGGCTGCCGGGCCCTCAAGCGAGTAGCGTTTACGCACCGTCTCGCGGCCGGCCTCTGCCATGTGATGCAGCTTGGCGCCAACCGGCGAGTCCGGGTGCAGCAGTGCGGCGAGCTCGGCCGCGAGTGC
>CAZQIK010000005.1:0-15048 GCA_964593085.1 uncultured Spirochaeta sp. | reverse complement strand
CCAAGGGCGTCGCGAGTGAAATCGTAGCTCTGCACCATATTGCCCGAACTCAGTACCACACCTGAGGGCGACTCCTCCGGCGTGACGCTGTCCGATACCCCTTCACTGGGAGCAAACCCGTACTGTTCAACCTGAGAGAAACCAAGGAAGGTCCGTGTGGAATCATCAATGAGTCGTGTCTCAATGTAGTAACGCCCACCAATAATCACCTCGTCTTCAGTACGGAACCTCACATGTAAGGGTTCTGGATGGCGAAATTCGTCGATACCAGACCATTGCTCATAATCCTTGACTTGAACATGATCTTCGTAGAGAAGTGCAATACGCCTTCCGCTCGGCGAAGGCGAGATATCTCTGATGCCGTTCTCAGGCATGGGTCGAAAAACCGCCCCGGATATAGATGTTCGAAGGTTCAGCCTGTACAGTACTGTGTCGTTGCTAAGCCGCACCAGGATCGTCACTATTTCATTCTGACCCCATACCACGCGAGAAATATCAGCCCCGCGAGGGAGGAGCAGATATGGTAGTGTGGCCGGTTGGTCCATGTGATCGCCCATTCCCAGCCTAATGAGGGTTAGGTTTCGTCCGTCTTGCTCAAATAAGAGAGCGGTTGAACTTGGCGAGACCCAGAATCGATCAAAGGCTGCATCAAATGATGCCGGAAGTCGTCCAGCAATTCGCCCAGGGTCCAATGCAGGACGGTAGAGGCCCCGAAGAAAGAACTCAACGTCGTATAGTTCATAGACAATCGAACCACGAATGTAATACAAACGTCCGTCAGGACTCCAAGACATGCTGCGCATGCTGCCGGGTCCAAGATATCGCAGCTCTTCGTCGGGAAGGCGATTCGAGAGGTGCTGTTCAATAGCGAAATAGTAGATTTCACCGTGCTTTTCGTAGACAAAAAAGTCCGAACGTGGCGACCATGCGACCGGGGGCGCGTCTAAACGCCGGTCGATTCCCCTCGCAATTTCGGTGACCCTCTCATTTACCATGTCATACAGGTGAAGATCGGCGTACGCGTCCCGCGCCTCGGCATAATACAGAAGAAAGCGTCCATCGGGAGATGCAGAGATTGGTGCTTGTTTTCCGGGTGTTAGGCGTCCGTTGTCCTCCAAGAAGCTTGGAAACCGTTCAACTGGTCGAAACTGAGTCTCGTCAAAGCGGCGGCGAAAAACGCCGAAGCGGTTCTGGATTTGCAACTCATCCGCTTCGGAGAGATAATCAAGGCTTTCCGGGAAAAAACTCAAGTGTCGAATATCACGAGGGCCCTCGGAACTGGGCAAAACCGCACCAAACAACGCACTATAACTTCCGTAGTGCGGTGCCGTAACCTCGCCCTGGAAAAGCAGTCTGTTATCTGAGGAGAGATCAAGCCCGGAGAAGACTATCTCGGCAGAAACTAAGGACACGACTCCAAGGAGAAGAAACGCACCCACGGTCAACATTTTATGTCGTCTTTGCATAAGTTTATCCGTTTTACTTTTCGGCAGCTGAGCCCTCACAGTTGAGTGAAGACAATTATTCCCATCTCTCGCTTATAACAGCTCGGCGGCCAGTTCGGCAAGCTTGCTGCGTTCCGACCGCTGTAGAGTCACATGTCCAAACAACTCTTCGCCCTTAAAGGCCTCCACCAAATACGAAAGGCCGTTAGAGTTGGCATCCAGATACGGACTGTCAATTTGATATGGATCCCCGGTAAGCACAACCTTCGAGCCCTCACCGGCGCGACTGACAATTGTTTTAATCTCGTGTGGCGAGAGATTCTGGGCTTCATCAATAATGATAAACTGGTTCGGCAGAGACCTGCCGCGGATGTAGGAAAGCGCCTCAAGTTCAATCACCTTATTGTTCATAAGCTGCTCAGCGTTTTTTATGTTCTGCTTCTTGTAGGCAGCTAATACAAACTCAAGGTTATCAAAAAGCGGTTGCATCCAGTGAGAAAGTTTCTCGTTCTTGGCGCCAGGTAAGTACCCAATGTCCTTCCCCAAAGGCACAACCGGGCGACTCACTAAAACCCTAGTATACTGACGGTCTTCAAGAGTTAGCTTTAGCCCGGCTGCTATTGCAAGCAGGGTTTTCCCAGTCCCAGCCTTACCAACCATTGAAACCAAATGCACCGAGTCGTCAAGCAGCAGGTCAAACGCCATGCGCTGCTCATCGTTGAGGGGCCGCACACCGGCCACTGAAGGCATTTTGTGATCGAGGTAGCACAACTCGTTGGAAATATGATCGTAGCGGGCAATCACACTCTCCTCAATACCCTTTGCCCGTAGTACCACAAAATGATTGGGAGGATATTTCTCGCCCCAAGCCACGGTTCCCTTCTCTTCAAGCTCGGCTATGAGGTCGGCGTTCGTATCTACATGCGTAAACCCACTGTAAAGCCGTTCAATATTAACCTTTTGCTTCTCGTAATCCACCGCTTTTATCCCAAGCGCGGTGGCCTTCACGCGTGCGTTTATATCTTTAGATACGAAAAAAACGGTCCCGCCTTGCCGTTGTATCTCGTAGGCGGTGAGAATAATCTTGTTGTCAAGTTTGTCCCGCAGAACATCGGACGGAATATCCTTGCTATGCGTCAGGGCAACCCTCAGAATTGAGCCGTTTTCGATCTTTACACCGGTAGACAGGTCTCCGCTCTTTCCCGCCTTATCAAGGAAACGGATTGCGTGCCGCGCATTCCGACCACGCTCGTCGCTGTAGGTCTTTAAGTGATCAAGCTCTTCCAGGACCCACAGCGGCACGACAACTTCTTCATCGCGAAAACTGAGGATGGCATCCGGCCTGTGAATAAGGACATTGGTGTCAATGACAAAGGTCTTAACGTCGCGCCGCATAACTCCTCCGTGTGAGTTCAATATAGTACCCGAATGAGTTGCATTGCAACTTGATCGAGCTTCTGTCTATTATGATATTGGGAAGAATAGCCCTTGGGAGTGTCTTCATGTCGATATCGGCTCACATACCGGAACATATACAGGAACTGGCGCAGCAGTATGCGGACGACACCGCAGCAATACGCAGGCATCTCCATCAGTATCCCGAACTATCGTTAGAGGAGCATGAGACCGCAAAGTTTATTTGCGGGCGCCTCGACGACTATCACATTCACTATAGAAGTGCAGTTGCAGGCAACGGAGTTATTGCTGAGATCCAGGGTCAAGCGGAAACAGCTGCTGGCAGCGAGAGAGTAACCGCCTTGCGAGCCGACATAGACGCTCTCCCTATCCAAGAGCCCGAAGGGCTGGAATTTTGCTCACAACGGCCCGGCGTAATGCATGCCTGTGGTCACGATATTCACAGCGCAGCGCTCCTTGGCGCTGGTCGCATTCTTCAGACGCTACGAAAACATTTTAGCGGAACGGTCCGCCTTCTCTTTCAGCCCTCCGAGGAACGCATTCCAGGCGGCGCCCTTGGCATGATACAAGCCGGAGCCCTGAGCCGCCCTCCGGTCGGCAGCGTGATTGGTCAGCACGTAAACCCCGACCTCCCGGTCGGAAACGTAGCGTTCCACTCCGGCTTTTTTATGGCCTCGGTCGACGATATTTTCATAACGGTACGTGGCCGTGGCGGACATGCCGCCAAACCACATCAAAATATCGACCCGGTAATCATAACTGCCCAACTCCTCAGCGGCTTACAGCACGTTGTTTCGCGGTCGGCAGACCCGCTGACACCAAGTGTGTTATCATTTGGGCGCGTAATTGCAGACGGAGCTCACAACGTCATTCCCAACGAGGTGCAGATCGAGGGCACTTTCCGCACCACCGACGATATCTGGCGCTACGAAGCCCATGAGCAGATCCGCCGCATTTCGGGTGCAATCGCAGGATCAATGGGTGGTTCGGTAGATGTGGATATTCGGGTCGGCTATCCCACTGTGATAAACGAGCCGTCCCTAACGGAACGGCTGCGAAGCTCTGCCGTTGAATATTTGGGTCCTGACCGGGTTGTAGATATTCCGCCTGCAATGTGGGCCGAGGATTTTGCATACTATGGACGCGAGGCCCCGGCATGTTTCTATAACTTGGGCGTCGGTACGCCGGGCAAGGACAATGCGCCGGTACACAGTCCCTCATTCCGGGCCGAGGAGAGCTGTATCGCCCCGGCGGCTGGCCTCCTCTCTTATCTTGCACTGACGGAGCTTTCATGACTCAAGCCATACAAACAGGAGCTCTCATCGTCCAAGGCGACGGAACGGTACTGCTAGATCTCCATGATCCGGGTGCCGATGAGGCACGCGACGCAATTGCCCCTTTTGCGGAACTAGAAAAGTCGCCGGAACACATGCACACCTACCGTCTTACACCCCTCTCGCTCTGGAATGCCGCGGGGGCGGGTTTAGATGCCGAGGAAGTGCTAACACGCCTTCACCGCCACGCACGGTACGCCCCAGCCGAGCATATTTCGGTAATGGTGAGGGACACCGTTTCGCGTTTCGGCAAATTGGTGCTGGAGGCCTCGGATGATCCCTACACACTCACGCTGCTCATCTTTGATGAGGACATCGCGGCCGAGATCAGAGGGAGAAAGAAGTTGCATACCCTCCTCCATCCGGCTGTTGACAACGGGTCCGGCCTATCAGAGCGCCCAGTTGTTGACAACGGGTCAGGGCCAGCAGGGCGCTTCATGGTCAAACTAGCCGACCGAGGCACGGTAAAGCAGGAGCTCATCCACCTGGGCTACCCAGTCAAGGATTTGGCACCGCTTCGTGAGGGCGACCCCATTGAAATTAAGCTACGAAGTGAACGGGGAGTTGGTGGTGCATTTGTCGTTAGAGACTATCAAAATGAGGCCGTTGCGGCATTGCTCGGCGACCGCGGCCCGGGAAGCGGCTTTGGCACGGTTGTGTTGCCCTGTGGAGCAGGCAAAACCGTTGTTGGAATGCAGGCAATGTCGGCGCTTGCCACAAATACCCTTGTCTTGACCACAAATGTGGCTGCGGTGCACCAGTGGATAGACGAACTGCTCGACAAAACCGAACTCGCTCCGGAAGACATTGGAGAGTACACTGGCGACACAAAAAACATTAGGCCGGTAACCATAGCAACCTATCAGGTACTCATCTGGCGCAAGGATAAGGAATCTGAGTTTCCTCACTTTGACATCTTCCGGAAACGCAAATGGGGGCTTATCATTTACGACGAGGTGCACCTCCTGCCAGCCCCGGTTTTTCGTGTAACGGCGGAACTACAGGCAGTACGCCGCCTCGGACTCACCGCAACGCTAGTGCGCGAGGATGGCCGTGAGGCCGATGTGTTCTCACTTGTCGGCCCAAAACGATACGATGTCCCATGGAAAGAGCTTGAAACCCGCGGATGGATTGCAGAGGCGCATTGCCACGAGATTCGCATTGACTTACCCAAGCAGCATCGCAGCGGTTATGCTGCCTCCGACAAACGAGGGAAGTTTCGCATTGCCAGCATCAACCCTGCTAAGATCCCTGCCGCTCGGAGCATTATTGAGAATCACCCCGACGACCATATTCTGGTTATTGGACAGTACCTTGAACAGCTGAATGAAATCGCAGCCGAGCTCGATGCACCGCTCATTACTGGGCGAACGCCAAACAAAGAGCGGGAACGGATCTACCGTGAGTTTCGCGAAGGCAAGGCACCAGTTATTGTTGTGTCTAAAGTAGCCAACTTCGCCATTGACCTTCCGGACGCCTCGGTGGCGGTACAGATCTCCGGCAGCTTTGGTTCACGACAGGAAGAGGCGCAGCGACTTGGGCGTATTCTTCGACCCAAAAAACGCAACTCTCATTTCTATACCATTGTTAGCCGTTACACGGTGGAGGAAGAGTTTGCAGTGAATCGTCAGCGTTTTCTTACTGAGCAGGGCTACAAGTACCACATTGATTACTGGGATCTTGGAGCTGTTCAGTGAATCGCGCACGTAAATCACACCCCACATACACCGGCCGTGAGCACTGGAGGGCCTCGCTTCTGCGGCTATCGGACGATGTGTTCTTCGACTACATCCGCACGTACCTCGGACCTATTAAAACGCCGTATAACAAACAGTCGCTGATAGATAACCTCGAGAACTTTCTCAAGCGGTCCGATGTTCGCGAACGCATGCTTGTTGCATTGTCGGACTGTGACCGAGAGGTGCTAACTGCCATTGTGCTGAGCCCCGAGGCAAGCCATGAAGGAGTGCACTGTTTACTTGGAACACGGATAGGCTTTGTTCGACTACATCACATACTCCTTAATCTGGAGGACAGACTCCTGATCTATAGGGATCCTGATGAAACCGGATATCACCTCACTCCGATGCTTCAGGATGAACTCATGGGTGGTGCTGTAGACCGTTCACTGCTTTTTCCGTCGAAACAGCTGCGCACACCGGCACCTGAGACCGCTATCTGGTGTGACGACCTCATACTTCTTGCGCTGTTTGCTCAACTTCGCTCCGAAGGCCGTGTGCTCCGCGGCGATGGGAAACTACGCAAGGTAACAGCTAAGACACTGCCGACGTTCTTTCCTACTCATGCTCGAGCCTCCGGCTTTGAGGATAAGCTTTGCTTACTGCTGCAAGCGCTTGTTCGTAGTGGTTTATGTGAAGAGCAAGACGGCCAGATCCGTCCGTCCTTGTCCGCTTTTCAGAAGGTTGGGGAACTCAGTCCGCAGGCGCGCGCCTGCCTGCTTCCGATAGCGCACGCCGCGGTCACGGACGAAGACTCGGATACCCACGCCGCCCTGCCGAGTTCCCTGTTGCTCGCATGCGTGGAGGTTCTCCTAAGTTTGAACACGGAGGAAGGCTACCCGGCAGCAAGCCTCCATGGAATGTTTGCCCTTGCGATCCAGACGGCCACAGGGCGCGAGTCGCCAGCGAAAAGACCGACACATGAAGCTTTCACACAGCTGCCCGAGCGCGTGGTTGAGTCGTTGGTAGCCATGGGTATTCTGTGTGAGTTCGACAACGAGCTCCTTCGCCTGAATGGACGCTTTGCTCGGCTGGCCGAAGAGGGGCTGCTCGAAGCTGAAAGGCCAGCACTTACATTGCAGTCGACATTTGAACTGCGAATTACTCCGCGTGCTCCCTATCTTGCTGCTCTCACCATTACGGCCGCTTCGGAGCTGGTTAGTGCCGACAGCACACTCGGCCTAGAACTAACACGCCGCGGACTCGGTAACGCCCTAGCAGACGGCATTACTCCTGAGCACCTTATTGAGACCCTTGAATCACTTGGTAAGGCTGCAGTACCGCAAAACGTCGGGTTTTCTATACGGAACTGGGCAGATGAGTTTCACGGGGCGCAGATTCACGAGGGGGTCGTGTTAACAGCCGACGAAGACCGGCGTGATCTTGTAGAACATGATCCACGGGTCGCGGTCTTTATCCAGAAGAAGTTGGCCCCTGGTGTCTACCTACTCCGGAAGAGCGAAGAAAGCGAATGGAGACAGGCCCTGGCTGCATCCGGGGTGTTTCTGCTCCCTGCGGCTACGCATGATCAAAACACGCACCGGGAGCGAGAGCTCGATCTATTCTCTGCCGTGGAGGAAGGCGCGGAGAACGGGCTGGGTGTAGATCGTAGTTCGGCACCAGCACAGGATACAGACACACAGGTAGAAGAGAGTCATAGCACTCAAAGGAGTGACGGTAGGCCCGGTCACTACTCGGCAAGCAACGCGACGGAAAGTGGTGACTCGGAAAGTGATAACTCGGAGAGGATGTACGACGAGCTTAAGCAGACACTACTTACCCATTTACATGAACAAAGCTTCCCCTCGGACATAGAAGCTGAGCTCCGAGACCGCATTGAGAATCGCGTCATTCTTGACCCCAAACAGCTGCGTGCTGACAGCTTGCGCAGAGATCAAACCGAGGCGAAAGGCATGGACTATGCAGGCAAGGTGCGAATGGCCGAACAAGCATTGAGCTCAAAGCGCGAGCTGCTGGAGATCATTGAACGCAACGGCGCCGGGAGCCCAACACGACGCCTGTTAAAGCCAACCGTGCTCAAACGGAGCGGGAATCAACTTCATCTTCATGGGGTGGAACTTCCAAGCGAGCAAGAAATCCGAATTGATATCGCCAAAATAGGGCTCTTGCGACGAGTCCGTGGGGCCGTAGCAAGCACGTAACCACCGGGGGGCACACCCCCGCGGCGGTGCCGTTCACACCCCCGCGGCGGTGCCGTTGATACCGGCCGAGGCGACCGTCTATATGCTCTCCGTCTGCGCAAATAACCCAGCTT
Source organism: uncultured Spirochaeta sp. (assembly GCA_964593085.1). Taxonomy (GTDB): domain Bacteria; phylum Spirochaetota; class Spirochaetia; order DSM-27196; family SLAA01; genus SLAA01. The sequence continues at coordinate 6,839 of CAZQIK010000005.1, read as the reverse complement.
GGAGCTCCGCCTGAGCAAAAAACATCTCTTCGCCTTCTATAACAACACACCCAGCTTCCTCGGCACGTATTAGGAGTTTTGTTTTTGGAGGTGCATAAATAATCTCGTAGAACACCTCGGTTCCACTAAACTCGTAAAAAGACAATGGATCGGCGTCGACATCCGGATGCATACCAACACTCGTCGTCTGCACAATTATGTCGTTATGCGCCTCCAAAGATGCATGCGAGTCCGGCCCGAGAACACCCGCCGTTATTTGGCCTAAATCGGCGTACTCTGCGGCAAGAGAATTAGCCCTATCTTGGTTGCGATTCAACACCAGAACTCGGGCACCTGAACTGAGCAAGCCGTACACCACCGCACGCGAGACTCCACCAGCCCCAAGCACCGTAACTCCACGGTCGCGGAGACTCGGCACGCGATACAGCAGCGGAAGGAGAAATCCAGCTACATCCGTATTTGCTCCGACAATGTTTCCACTCGAACTGCGAGTCACAGTGTTACACGCACCAACTGCTGCAAGCTCCGGCGAGCTTACAACCCCCGCTGCACTGTGCTCTTCAAACCAACCAGCAACCTTTTCCTTGTGCGGGATAGTTACCGATAAGCCTCGGATATCAAGCAGACTCATGAGCTCGCGAAAGGCCGTTAGATCATCGGTAGGAAAAGGGACGTACACCGCATCTCTTCCGTGACGGCTGAAGGCAGCGTTGTGGAATGCAGGTGAGCGAGAGTGAAGCACCGGATTTCCGATGATGCCGAACACCTCGGTGTCGGGCCCCTGACTACGAAGGCGATACACCTCGTCCATACTCCGTGGGTCTATCTGGCCCGGCGCCACATGACCGCGCCCTTCGTCGGGGTCCGAACCGTAACTCAAGAACGAACCAATCCGCGGCGCAAGCACTCGTGAAGGAAAGCCAAAGGAGCCCATCCCTACAAGAATGAACCGCACGTCGCTATCGCCCGGGCCACCAGCACCACTGAAAGCACTGCGACGCACCGTAGCCGCCGCTTGTACTAGCCGGACCAGATCACCGGTTCCCCGCACCTGCACCGCGAGCTTTGGTATTTCCCCCGGACCACCACAGGTCGCCAGCTCGCCAAGGACAGCGGCCGGATCCTCCGGGGTGCCCTGAAAGTCGTGCCGTGAGCGAATAATCTGCACACCATGCAGCGCCGCAACATCGGCCGCTTTACGTCCGGCATCCAGAGCTACAACATCGTCCTCAAGATCAAGGAAAAGGCCTCTACCCGCACCAACCGGCTGTGTGGAATGGTTTTCAACCAAATTCGATCCAACCAAACTGGACAGATAGTTTAGCCGAGATGTGTCGTCACCGCCCCCCCACGCTCCGCCGTCGGATCGTCTACGAAAGGTCAGAATAAGCGGGGTTGCGCTTAGCCAAGCCGGGAGTGCCGGGGACCGCAAAAGCTTGTCTCGCTCGTCTTGCCGCAGCAAGTCAAGCCGCACCTCAAGTATATCAAAACAGTCGCGGTAGCGATCCACTTGAGACGTCATCCCCTGCAGCGTGTCGGCGCTGAGCGTGAAGCAAATCACTGGACAGAGCCCGCCGGGCTAGACTCTTCGGTAGGGGCATCTGTCTGCGGCAGCACTGCGCCATTTCGGAGGTACGTTGTAAAGGTGTGCTCGTCCACCGGTTTTGAAAAATAGAAGCCTTGGATGAACTCACACCCCTCGTCTCGCAGAAAACGCAGTTGTCCTTCACGCTCAACGCCCTCGGCCAGCGACTCCAGATGCAGGTTGCGGGCCATAGAAATGATTGCGCGAACTATCTCTTGATTCTCCGGGTTAACATCTACGTCTTCAATGAACGAGAGATCAATTTTTAGCGTATCGATAGGGAGTCGCTGAAGATAACTGAGTGAGGAATAGCCAGTGCCAAAATCATCCACCGAAATTCGGATGCCCCGCTCTCGCAGGGCATGCATCTTGGTGACAGCCTCTTCAGGCTTCGCCATAATCGCGCCCTCGGTCAGCTCCAACTTGAGACATGATCCCGGTAGTTTCAGAGAGTCCAGAATGCCGGTGACGCGCTCGACCAGGTCGTCTTGTGCAAACTGCGAGGGCGCAACATTCACGGAAATATAGAGCTGCTTGTAGCCCTCAGCGTGCCATTGAGCCAGACGCCTACAGCTGTTGTAGAGAATCCATTGGCCAATAAAACGAATATCGCCAGTCTCCTCGGCAATGGGAATAAACGCGCCTGGCCCGACTGAACCGAGGTCCGGAGGACTCCAACGAATCAGGGCCTCGGAACCACAGATACGCCCCTCACGATCAACAAACGGTTGATAGTGGATGCGGAACTGATCAAAGCCGGAGCGGACCGCCCTGGTGAGCATCTTCTCCACCAACATCTTGCGACGGTAACCGGACCCCAACTCCGAGGTATATATGTACCACGGAGCGCGGGTGCGCACCGCCTCTTCAAGTGCGATATCGGCATTCCCAATGACTTCGGCACGGTCTGTTTGTCCATTTTCGTACAGCGCAATGCCAATATGACAGCCAAAGGAAATATCGTTGGCGGGGCCTTCGTGTCGCTCAGAAACTGCCTCGACTATTTCGTCCGCCAGCTCACGAAGAACTTCGACATTCGAGCTTGCAATGAGCAGGAGGATAAACTCATCTATTCGGTCGGACTGGTACACATTATTTCCGGCAACGCTCATTAGTCGGCGGGTCGTTTGGAAGAGCAGAATCTTGTTTCGATCACGCGTATTTTTTACTCGTTCATACGCCGAATCGAGCCGTAGAATTGCAACCCCAAATGCCGTATTGCTGCGCTGTATTAAACGCTCAAAGTCCCGATCAAAAATTCGTCGTATGGGAAGTCCGGTGTATGGATTCTGGTTGAGTAGGCTTTCAAGCTCTTGGTTCTTCTCTTCCAGAACTCGAACTTGTTCGCGCAGGTCATGTATTACATTCTCCGCGGTGTTCGGTGATTCCGACAATTCCAGCTCCTGATGTGTAACGTCGTTAGTATTCATCGCACAATTAGCGCCCATCCGAGAAAAACGGGACCTCCATATACTGAGAGACCAGCCTTCCGACATCTTCAAGTTCCTCGCGTACCGAACTCTCTTCAAGTCGATATCGTCGCTGTTCAGTTCCAACTGTGAGACGATACAGTTCTATGTCACGTTTGAGCATTTGTGCAGGAACCGTTCCTCGTTGTCTATCGGACCGAGTTGGTTCACCATCAGCCCTGGAGAGTTCAACACGTGAGAGCACCACTTCTTGGATGTCGTCAAAGGAAACAAACTCACGAGAGACCATAAAGAGGTAAACTCTGCGTTCGAATACCAAACCACCGTCGTTCTGCTCGAAAACTTTACGGTTCTCCCATCCTGCCAGAATAATACAAACACTCACCAGCGCAAAATACACGAGGCTGCTAAAGAAGTGATCTGCGGAGAAGTCCCGTTCGTAGTCAACAGCGACAAAGAATGCAATCAGCAGCACTACGGAAACTATGCCAAAAACAAGCCGCCGAGTAGGGTTGAGAGATAACACCAATGAGTTGTCATCTCGATGTCGCAAAACAAGACGTGTCTTTAGGGTTTGCATACGCCTCCTCCAACGCTTTTCAGTCATAACCTTACGTATATACCGCTCCAAAGTATAGAAAAAAAACGGTGCAAAAATCGACACCTCATGCCCGACTTTTAAAAAAAGGACGTAAATTGATATCAGGCGGCCAAGAAACACATCTTTCACCGGTTTTTGTTGCACTGCGGTACAATATAGGATACCATGGTGAGAATATTGTGACGTTAGGAACATTAAATGAACGAAAGCATAAATCGCAGTACCATATTGCGCCTTTCGCGTTATCTCAGGGTACTTCAAAAACTGAAATCACTCGGGTTCATTAAAGTCTTTTCCAACAACTTAGGCGACGCTATCGGAGTTACTCCGGCGGTTGTGCGAAAGGACTTTTCTCTCATCAATATACCGGGGAATAAACGCGGCGGTTACAACATCGACGTGTTGCTTGCGGAAATGACTAAGGTCCTTGGTAAAAACGAGATCGAGCGTGTTGTTGTTGTCGGTTGCGGAAACATTGGAAGTGCCCTCATGGAATACCGCGGCTTTGCTCGTGACGGCATAGAAATTGTCGCGGGCTTTGATATTGACCCCTCGAGTATACACTACTCCGGCAAAGTCCCGGTTCTTGCAATGAGCCGCTTAGAAGACTTTATTCAGGATCAAGGAATTCAAGTAGCCGTAATTGCGGTGACGGAGTCCGCAGCAGCCGAAGTCTTTGACCGCCTTACGGCAGCTGGGATTCGCGGTTTCCTGAACTTTACATCCGTAGAACTAAAATGCGTTGATAAGTGTGACGTAGATGACTGCGCTGTACGGTGCACGGTACACAACATCAATATCAGTGTTGAGCTGGAAAATCTATTTTACATGGTCAGCACGAGCAGCGCTCAGCCGAGCTACCCCGATTCACGAAATCGAATTGTTCCCATATCCGAATCGCGATACGGAACATAAACGCGATACAGAACATAGAAAACACCTCGCCAATACGTCTCTTGGTATGTCTGCCTGAGAGAATTACCCAACCTGTTCCGGTACGTGGAGAATATCCCGTGCTTTGCTTCCGTTCTGGGGTCCCACAATTCCCAAACGTTCCATCTCTTCAACCAAGCGCGCAGCTCGGTTGTAACCGATTTTTAATCTACGCTGCAGATAGGATGCGGAGGCTTTATTTGCCCCAACAACAATGTTAATGGCCTTTTCAAGCAACGGATCTTCAAGCTCATCGTGATAGACATCGTCCTCATCTTCTTCTATGAAGATCTCGTCGTCAATGTATTCCGGCTCACCAAGCGTTTTCACATGCTCAACAACCCGCTCGACCTCATCCTCCGACAGGAACGCTCCCTGTATGCGGAACGGAAACGGATCCCAAGCGGAGGTGAAAAGCATGTCACCCTTCCCAAGCAACTTTTCGGCGCCAACACTATCTATAATGATGCGTGAGTCCACCTTGCTTGCCACCATGAAGGCAATGCGAGACGGAATATTCGCTTTAATAAGCCCGGTGATAACGTCTGTCGAGGGACGCTGTGTGGCCAGAACCAAGTGTATGCCAACGGCACGTGACATCGCCGCCAGTCGCGCTAATGTTGACTCAAGCTCCTTGCCGGATGTCGCCATGAGATCAGCAAACTCATCTACCACAACTACGATGTAGGGTAGCTTCTCGGTTGCAATTTCTCGCTTTCTGACTTTGGCGTTAAAGCTACGAATATCACGCACACCGAGCGAGTCAAGGAGGGCGTAGCGACGTTCCATCTCGTAGATGCACCACTGCAACGCCTGAAAAGCCCGCTTAGGATCTGTGATCACCGGGGTCAGCAAGTGGGGAATATCGTTGTAAAATTTGAGTTCAACGATTTTGGGATCAATGAGAATCAGCTTGACCTCATGTGGAGCCCTCCGGTACAAAACCGAACAGATTATCGAGTTCACACACACAGATTTACCACTTCCGGTGGCGCCAGCAATGAGAAGATGTGGTGTGCGCGCAAGATCTATGATTTGCGCATCACCCGGAATGTCCTTCCCAATGGCCAAGGGAATTGCCATGTCCGACTCGGTGAAGTTCTCTTCACGTAGTAGTTCGCCAAAGGACACGATATTGCGTTTCTTGTTTGGTATCTCAATACCGACCGCATGTTTCCCTGGTATCGGGGCAACAATGCGTACGCTTGAGGCGGCCAGACGCAAGGCAATGTTGTCGGCTAGATTGGTAATCTTTGCCAACTTAACGCCTGGAGCAGGCAACAACTCAAACATAGTGATGACAGGACCCTTTCTGATCCCGGTTACCTCAGCCTGTATCTGGAATTCTTCAAGGGTTACGCGCAATAACTCGGCGGCATCGCGCGTCTCGTCGTCAATTTCCCAGTAACCATCGTCCGAGTAATGTTCAAGCAGTCCGTCGACCGGTACATTGTAAGGAGCGCGCTTTGCTCGAGCCGCAGGACGGCGCGATCTCGACTGAGGGTCCGGCTTCTTCTCCTCCCGAACATGCACCGCAATGACCGATTGCTCATCCGGGTCGAGATCATCGATAGGCTCCGGTTCTAATTCTTCGTCAACACTAAGCTCATCGCCGATGGCGTCTTGAATCACGGTAAAGCGGCGACCAAGCTCAGACTCGTGCCGATGAAACACAAACACTGGAGAGCTTTCGTCTGTCGGGTGGATTTCTTCCGAAACCTCTTCCGAAACCTCTTCGACGGGCTCGTCCTCGGTATCCTCGGTATCTTCCGTATCTTCTGTATCTTCTGTATCTTCGAGTTCGTAATCGAACGCCTCGAGTTCTTCAAAGAGTTCGTCCTGGTCTTCGATTTCTGCGGGCTCCTCGACCAGCGGATGGCTCGTCGTCGGCGGTGTAACCTGGTTGCGCAGCAACTCCGCGATGCGCGGCCCCAAGAGAGCAGTGCCGACCTGAAGCGGCTGATGCCCGTCGTCAAAGTCAGCAAGCTCATCCATGGCCGCTGTCTCTTCGGTCTCGTCTGTCTCGTCGGTCTTGTATATTGCTTCTAGTGGTTCTGCCTCGTTTGCTGCTTCTGTCTCGTCTGTTTTTGCTATCCCGTCTGTGTCTTTCTTTCCGTCCATTGCAACCGGCGACCGCACAAACCGGAGAATCAACACCACAAGGACAACCGTCGCGAGCAGTGAAGTTATTGCTCCACCAAGAGGAGTAAGCGCATTAGCCACTACCCGCGGCGCAGCCGATGCTTGGGCGTTAGGATCCATAAGCAGCCGCAGGCCGAGTGCGAAAGTG
>CAZQIK010000004.1:0-15395 GCA_964593085.1 uncultured Spirochaeta sp. | reverse complement strand
GATGTGAAAACATCAACTCAACTCTATCGTGCGGGCCAGGAATAAGCCGCTTTGCTCTGCGAAGGTCGCTTAGCTCTTTGTAACGTACGACAAGATTTCGTAGCCTTTCCAGCTCGTGAGGCTTGTCTAAGTTTTCGTCCACCAGGCCATTGACACCCAGGTGCTGTGCTTTGTCGGCATCGTCATGGGTGAAACTGGGGCCGGTGAGTAGGACAAAAACCGAGTCTTCGCGTGATACATGACTCCGCAGAAATGCAATGAAGGTTTTCCAGTGGCGTGGGTAGTCCTCCGCGCTCCACGCAATAATGTCGGGCGCGATCTCCTCCAAGTTGTCCATTGCCTTAATTGGATGTCGGTACTGAATTACGGAAGCTCCGAGACGAGTAAAATGATCGGAGAGGATTTTTCGAAGGCCGGTTCGTTCGGCAACCAAGACTACTTTCATGTTACTCAACACCCATGTTGCGCACTGTATACTCGGTTATGAGCCAGATATCGTCGCGGCGCTCTAAGTTGTAGGTATAGCGCTTTATCTCAACATAGTTATTAAAACGAAAGCGTTGCTCGGTAACCACTGTACCTCGATTCTCGGTATAACTTGTTTCCAGTATTGAGAAGCTATCGGGCACTAAGAGGATATCCTCATCAGCGCGTTCTTGCTGTAGGTCACGGCGGAAGGAGTTCAGCATATCGCGTCGCTCTTCATCTGAAAGGCGCTGGTAACGCCGTTGACTGTCAGGATTGGCCTGCAACAAGGACTCGAGGTCGAGATACAGAAAGAACTGATTCCAACTACCTCTACGGCGTGCGTCAAGCACATAACGAACGACTTCATCCGGCGGCATGGCTTCCTGGCGGAGAACATCGAGCATCATTTCTTCCACGCGATGTTCAGCCTGCGGGTCCTCGGCAGTTCCGGGACGAACTGAAAGTGTGAGTCTATTGGAACTCATAGCTGACTCGTTGATGCGGCTCGCACCCCCTGCCAACTCCGGAAAGAAATCGGCATGGATTACATAAACCCCTGCATCGCGCAGCTGCACATAACTGCCCAGGCTCTCAACAAATGAAAACTTCTCCCCGGGTGCAACCGTAATCTCTCGGTAGAACACCTGTTGATTGGCGGTCCTCTGTATGATAAATTGCTCGGATACCGGAAGTTGCCGGTTTGTTAGGGTTCTAACATCGAACTCCAGGTTAAAGAGGCGTCTGTCGGCAAGACGGAATCTGTAGGTTTCGCTTGAGTCGTTGCCGACCGTCACTTCTATCCGGATATTACTATCGGGATAGTAGACTTCCTTTTCATAGAACCGGATCGTTACCGATACGTCATCAGTTGCGGTTAGCACTGGAGCCACTGAAAACAAGAGGACAAAACAGACGATCCACGGTGTGAGGGCCTTTTTCACTTCCATATCCGTTACCATTGTCGGCCGAACAGCATGAAATCATTATTCTACAATCGCATTCTTGAGCGTATTGGCTCGAATGAAGCACTTCGAACACTCCACAAAGGTTTTGAGCACTCAAGTTTTCCTTTAGAACCGGCGGGGCCCAAAGGCAGTTTTGCCGCCTTTATCTGCGCCGATCTCGTTCACCGGCGCAAGACCGACCTTCTAATTATCACTCCAACGGAGCAAGAGGCTCATGATCTCGTTGAAGACCTCCAGCTTTTTGGTGTGCCGAGTCTGTTGTTCCCAGGTTGGGAGACCGCGCTGTACCACTCGGTAGCGGTGCACTCGCCGGTTTTTGGAAAAAGAGTACACGTCCTTTCAGAACTTGCCGCCGGTGCTGCGCGAGTTGTGGTAGCGCCCCTACGCGCGGCGCTGTTTCCGATACCGCCTCCTGAGTACATCAGACGCCGATTACAGAACGTTGCCGTTGGCGACACCATAGATCCACCAGTTCTTGCCGAGCGGCTTGTTCAAGAAGGATATCTGCGAGTACCCCGCGTGGGACTGCGTGGTGAGTTTGCATTGCGTGGAGAGGTGCTTGACATATATCCACCTGGATCAACCGAGGGGCTGCGCATAGTTTTTGAGTTTGATGAGATCGAACAAATTAGGCTATTCGATCCGGAAACGCAGAGTTCTACCGGTACGGTTGAGTCGGCGCGAATACATCCCTCACGAGAGATTGTGTGGGATGAGGAGCTGGTGGAACGGTTGCGCAAAGTGTGGCCAAAAACACTGGGCGGGGAGCCTGATGAAAGCGTACTGGAGAGTTTGCTCATAGGGGGCGGGCACCCCGGTGAGGAGCGCTACTATCCCTTAGTGTGTGAAACGCGTGCCACCTTAGCCGACTATTTTCCGGGAGCAGGCGGTGGAGCAGGCGCTGCTAAAGGAACGCGCGCCGGAGTCATTCAAGACGGTGCCGCAGTCGTGCTGCTCGACTATGAGCGAATAAAAAACGGAAGCGACGCGTATCATAAAGAAGCGTCCCAACTGCACTTTGTAGCTAAACGCGACGGCCCGGTTCCCCCTCCTGAATTCATGCTGCATGCTTTTGAACGCCTGGAGGAGAGTTCGCGTCTTATTCGCTTCCATACATTGTCTGCGAAGGGCGCGGTCATTCGCTTCGCCTACGATCCGCCACGCTCTTACTTTGGCAATATCGAATTCTTTCGTGAGGAACTGGGATACCTCTTGGGAGCGGGGTATCAAGTCTACATACTGGCAGACAACGAGGCCCAAGCGGCGCGTATTGGTCATATGCTTTCTGAGAGTCTTGCTTCCGGTAAGGTTGAAGTTCTTCCGGAGAGCATTACATCCGGCTTTGCGGTGCCGGATGCAAAACTCTGTGTTGTCCAGGAAAATGAAATATTTGGTCGCCGAAAACGTGTTGCACAGTCGGTGAAGAAGGCCGAGAGCAGCGCAATCGATACTTTTGTTGACCTTTCTCCGGGTGACTACGTAGTACATGTTGGCCACGGCATTGGCCGTTACCAAGGCATCCGGCGCATCAAGGCCGCAGGGTTTGAACGAGATTACATGCACCTTGAGTATGCAGGGGGCGAGTACGTTTATATTCCTATTGAGCAAGTTAACCTCGTGCAGCGTTTCATTGGTCATGGAGGTACGCCACCTCGGCTCGACACCATTGGCGGCAAGAGTTGGGAGAATCGAAAGAGCAAAGTCCGCAAAAGTGTTGAAGATTTAGCAGAGCACCTTATTAAGCTGTATTCGCAGCGCAAGCGCGCGCACGGATATGCCTTCCCACCGGACATCGACTGGCAATACGACTTCGAGGCAGGTTTCCCGTTTGAAGAAACACCGGATCAACTTCGCTGTATTGCCGAGGTCAAACAGGACATGGAGCGCCCGGCGCCCATGGACCGCTTAGTCTGCGGCGATGTAGGGTATGGGAAAACAGAGATTGCTATGCGCGCTGCTTTTAAGGCGGTAAGTGCTGGCAAGCAGGTTGCATTTCTAGCACCTACCACCATTCTTGCTGAGCAACACTATGAAAACCTCAACGAACGATTGCAGAAGTTTCCGGTCAAGACTGCAATGCTGTCTCGTTTTGTTCCTAAACCGGAACAGAAAAAGGCGCTGGCGGCGTTGGCCAAAGGGGATGTCGATCTTATTGTGGGCACGCATCGGATACTGCAAAAGGATGTTGCCTACGCGGACCTCGGACTCATAATTGTCGACGAGGAGCAACGCTTTGGCGTCAAGGACAAAGAACGGCTCAAGGAACTCAAGCACTCGGTCGACAGCCTCACATTAACTGCGACACCTATACCTCGAACCTTGCATATGTCTCTCCTGAAGATTCGCGACATGTCTATCTTGCAGACGCCGCCAAACAACCGTTTGCCAATTGAGACCGTTATTCGTCAGTTCTCGGAAGAGGATATTGCCATGGCGATACAGCGTGAAATTGAACGTGGCGGACAGGTGTATTTCTTGCACAACCGTATTGAGACTCTTGGGAACGTCAAGCTTTTTATTGAACGGCTCCTGCCGGAAGTTATGGTTGAATCTGCACATGGACAAATGTCTGCAAGCATGCTTGAGGATATCATGCATCGCTTCATCCATGGCGGCTTTCAGGTGTTAGTCTCCACCACGATCATAGAGAACGGGATCGATATTCCCAATGTAAACACTATCATTATTGATCGCGCCGATATGTATGGCGTTGCTCAGCTGTATCAGTTGCGTGGTCGGGTAGGCCGCTCTGATAAGCCCGCCTACGCATACTTGTTTTATCCGGAAGAACGAGCACTTTCAGAGATTGCTATGAAACGCCTCCAAATTATTTCCGATTATACTGAACTTGGTTCGGGCTTCAAAATTGCCCTGAAGGATCTAGAGGTACGCGGGGCAGGCAATTTGCTTGGCCGGCAGCAAAGTGGAGACATTCTTTCGGTTGGTTTTGACATGTACCTTCGCCTGCTTGATGAGGCAATACGAGAACTAGACGCCGAAATGGTCGGTGCACCTGAGTTTGATGTATATCTTGAGCTGGAGTATTCTGGTTTCATCCCGGACGCCTACATCGACGAGCCCATGGAGAAGATGGGTCTCTATAAACGCATTGCGGGTATCGGCAGTGACGACGAATTGACCTCGGTCGTGGCGGATCTTGAGGATCGCTTTGGGCCGATGCCCGATGAGGTGCAGAGTCTCCTGTCGCTTGCAGAAATCCGCATACTCTGTCGCCGGCTTAAAATTTCGAGTCTGCGGGAAAGAAAAGGCGTTGTTGAGGTTGAGTTCTCCAAACTTGTCGAAGTCTCGGTCGATCGTGTGCTGCGCATGATCGAGAGCTCGGGTGGTAAGGTTCGGCTGAATCCCCACCGCCCCGACGTTCTCCTGCTCGATACCGGAGGCGTGGGGTTGAAAGAAAAGTCGGAGTTTATTCGGGGCCGACTGTCGTCTTTGTTATAGTTTGGGTATAATTGTAGGGTAGCATGTGGTAATATGTGCCAGTTTTTGAGTGCATAAGAGCATATGGGAAATCCGAATCTATGAGAAACGAACGAGATAGTATTGACTTAATTTGGAATGTTGCCGAACTCGCAGGCTTATTTGAGAAGAAAAGCACTCTCGAAGGCTTTCTTACGGATGTTGTCAAGCTGATTGCTGCACATATGCAGTCAGATGTCTGCTCCATTTACCTCTACGATTCCTTTCGCGATAGTTTGGTGCTACGTGCTAGCCATGGTCTTGAGCTCCCGAACGACAAACAGGTTGAGCTTCGTGTCGGTGAAGGAATAACTGGACACTCATTTGCGGAGCTGCGGCCCATTTGTGAGGCAGACGCCCCGAGCAGTAGACATTTTAAGATGGTGCCGGGATTAAACGAAGAAGAGTTCCGCTCATTCTTAGCTGTTCCCATCAGACGCGGGCCGAACCGCATTGGTATCATGGTTCTCCAACACCGCCAACCCGATCACTTCACGCAAACAGATACACGTGCCATGCAAGCCATAGCTTCTCAGCTTGCTACAACGCTCGAGAACGCAGAAATGCTTATGCAGCTGCGTCACGTTGCTCCGGCGCCTGAAAGACATTACGAGACCTCTACACTTTCGGTGGTGCGAGGACAATCGGTTTCAGAAGGTTTTGCCGAAGGCAGGTCGGTACTCATTGAAGATCGTGCGGTTCAGATATCGGTTGCCGATGATCGAACAGCAGGTGAAGAGGAGGACTTGACCAGACTTGCTCATGCGCTCGAAGCTACCCACAAGCAGCTTGAGATGCTGCAACGGGAGATTGAGCACGACCTCTCGGACGTTGCTTCGATGATCTTTACTGCACACTTGCTCATGTTGAAGGATCAGGAGTTTGTGGCAAGCATAGAAAAGCTTATTCATGATGGCTCTGGACCACAGGCTGCGGTGCGTAGTGTTGTGCACCGGTATGTCGAGCTACTCTCCGGTTCTGCGAATGCCCGCAGCCAGGAAAAGGCACAAGACCTTATGGATCTTGAACACCGGGTGCTGCGGAACCTACAAGGAACTGTAGACGAGGGCGGCGACTATACCGGACAGGTCGTGTTGGCTACCGATATTTATCCTTCTGAACTGGTGCGGATTATTGCTCAGAATGCCGAGGGGTTGGTCATTTCCGAGGGGGGCGTGACGGCGCATATTTCCATATTGGCCCGTTCGCTTGGACTTCCGGTTGTATTGTGCAAAGAGGCTCGGGTTTTTGAGCTAAGGGATAACACACCTATTATCTTGGATGCTTTTCAGGGGAACTTGTATGTAGATCCGGATGATGAGGCCCGCAAACAGCTGCAGGTGATGCGCGACTCGGTGCAAAGTGAGAGCGATGACGGGCGGCCCATGCCAGAACACGGGCTCACAAAAGACGGAACAACGATTAAGGTCATGGCAAACATCAACCTTGTGTTCGACGTCAAGCTTGCAGAGCGCAACAAGGCAGAAGGTATCGGTCTCTACCGCAGCGAGTTTCCCTTTATTGTTCGCAGCAGTTTCCCAACGGAGGATGAGCAGTACCATATCTACCGCAAGATTCTCAGTTCCATGCCGCATTCCGAAACAATCCTCCGTACCCTTGATATTGGTGGTGATAAAATGATGACACAACCGGGGCTTCCGGAGCGTAATCCGTTCCTTGGCTTTCGGGGAATTCGTTTTTCACTTGCCAACATTGATATCTTCAAGGAGCAACTTCGTGCGATGCTGCGTGCGGCAGCAGATCGCCATGTTCAAATTCTTTTGCCGATGATTTCTTCGGTAGATGAGTTTTCTCGTTCTCGTGAGGTTCTTACCGACTGCTTAGCCGAACTTGAGTTGGAGCATGTTCCGCATTGTGAAACACCTGATCTAGGTATTATGGTGGAGCTACCTTCCGCCGTAGAGTGCATTGGCGAGCTATCAGGCCGCGCCGACTTTTTAAGTATTGGCACCAATGACCTGGTCATGTACATGCTGGCGGTAGACCGTACTAACGAAAGAGTCGGCAGAATGCACAAGCATTATCACCCTGCGGTGTTGAGAGCGCTTGCTCGCACCGCGGAGGCTGTTGCTTCGCAACCGGAAAAGCTATCTATTTGTGGCGAAATGGCGGCCGATGTTCGCATGCTCCCGTTTCTTGTTGGAATCGGTATTCGCAAAGTCTCGGTCGAACCAAGGCTGATTCCCAAGATTAAGTTTGCACTGGCCGAGATTAGTCTGGATTACGCTCGACGTAGTGCGCTTGAACTTCTTTCTCTTAGGGATATTGCTGAGGTAGAAAAGTATCTTGGAATCGAACCGGGGCAGGTCTAACGCACCAATGCAGAAAGATGCGTCACATATTCGTAGCTTTGTCATTCGCCAGACTCGAATGAGCGATTACCAACGCCGTAGCTTTGACACTCTGTACGCTGACTATGCAGTTCCCCTGAGTAAAGAACAGTCAACACGTGACGAAGTCCTTGCAGCTTATCCGGGTTGTGACAGGCTTGTTGCAGAGATTGGTTTCGGCATGGGGGAGGCGACTATAGAACTGGCCGAGAAGCTTCCCAAAACCGCCTTTCTTGGTATCGAGGTGCATAAGCCTGGCATCGGAAAGTTGCTTGGTGAGCTTGAAGCAAGGAGCCTTTCCAACGTTCGCGTTATTCGTGAAGACGCGATGGTGGTGCTTGAACAAATGATCGCGCCAGCGGTACTTGACGGGATTCACGTTTTTTTTCCCGATCCCTGGCCCAAAAAACGACACCATAAGCGACGACTGGTGCGGCCGGGGTTCACGGCCATGGTAGGCAGAGCGCTGCGTCCGGGCGCGTATGTGTATCTAACCACTGATGTACGTGAATACGCCGAACACATGCTTGATGTTATAGGACCAGATGACGAGTTCCTTGAGAATCCCTCAGGTGGTTTCTGTCAGCCGTTGCCGTGGCGTCCCCGCACGGCTTTTGAACGCAAGGGGTTGGCGCGCAGCCATGAAATATTTGAGATATTTCTGCGGCGGCGTGGCTCAGAGACCGATTGACGTGCCCCTATTCGGCCCCGTACTATGTGTGTACTACAAGAAACGGGGTATATATGGAAAAAGCGACACAGGTTAACAAGTTTATCGAGCGTCTCGCGCCAAGTGCTGAGGAGAGCACTACTATACCCGCGAAGAAGTATGAACTGTATGACGCAAAACGCGGTCTCCGTAACCAAGACGGCACCGGCGTCTTGGTGGGTCTGACCGAGATTGGTGAAGTTCATGGGTATTATGTTGATGACCGGGAAAAAAAGCCAGATGAAGGACGCTTACTGTACCGGGGCTATAACCTAAAAGATATAGTGGATGGATTTCAAGCCGACAAACGCTTTGGTTTTGAAGAGGTCTGTTATCTTCTGCTCTTCGGTACCCTTCCTACTGCCGATGCTCTTGCCGAGTTTCGAACAGTGCTTGCTGAGTGTCGGCAGTTACCTGCTAGATTTGTTGAAGATGTAATGCTCCGCTTTCCCAGTACCGACATCATGAACAAACTTGCGCGCACGACCTTGGTAAGCTACTCTTTTGATGAGAACGCCGAGGATTTATCATTCACCAATGTACTGCGGCAGAGTGTCGAGTTGGTATCGCGCTTTCCAATTTTCGCAGCCTACGGATATCAGGCAAAACAGCACTATCACGCTGGTGAGAGTCTCATTATTCATGCCTCGGAACCTGAGCTTTCAGCTGCAGAGAATCTTCTCCAGATGATACGTCCGGATCGCCGCTATACAGAACTTGAAGCAGAAGTACTGGATCTCTGTCTTGTGCTACACGCTGAACACGGGGGCGGTAATAATAGTGCATTTGCGGTCCATGTAGTTAGCTCGGCTGCGACCGATACCTACTCTGCCATTGCCACAGCGGTTGGTTCACTTAAAGGCGCCAAGCATGGCGGTGCCAATGTTAAGGTCATGGGTATGATGGAGACTGTCAAGAACAGTGTCTCTAACTGGGAAGATGAGATTGAGGTGGCCGACTTCCTAAGAAAAATTATTCGAGGTGAGGCCCACGACGGTAGTGGGTTAATCTATGGTATGGGGCACGCCGTCTACACGTTGTCTGATCCACGTGCGGTAATAATCAAGGACAAGGCAGAAGAGCTTGCGACAGAGAAGGAGTACCTTAAGGAGTTTAATCTATATAAACTCATTGAGAAGCTCACGCCTCATGTGTTTAGTGAGCATAAAGGCCGTGAAATGGATATTGCCCCTAACGTTGACTTCTATTCCGGCTTTGTGTACAAGATGCTCAATATCCCAATGGATTTGTACACCCCAATTTTTGCCGTTTCTCGAATGCCAGGGTGGTGTGCGCATCGGCTTGAGGAAATAGTAAGTGGCGGGAAAATCATTCGGCCAGCTTATAAGAGCATTGCTGGCCGAAACCGATACACACCAATGACGGTACGAACCTAACTATGCGTGAGCTTCAGCTACATGGTGTGAAGACTTAATTACGTCGTCGGCAATCTTTCCCGAGATCGCGGCATAGTGGCTGAACTCTAGTTCAAACGCGCCAGTGCCACTCGTGATTGAGCGCAGATCAATCGCATATCTCAGTAACTCGGCTTGGGGAACTTGTGCTCGGATGGAGATAAGGCCTCCGCCGAGTGCGTCCTGCCCCAGTACTCGCCCTCGCTTGGAAGTGAGGTCGGAGAGTACATCGCCAAGGTATTGATCTTCAATAAAGATCTCAAGATTCATGATAGGTTCAAGCAGAGTGGGTTTTGCTTTGCCGACAGCTTCCAGCATAGCTCCTTTTGCTGCGAGTTTGAATGCCATTTCGGAGGAGTCAACTGGGTGCTCCTTGCCGTCCAACAGTTCGGTACCGATATCGACCATTGGGTAGCCAGCCAGGACACCCTCCGACATCGCTTCCTTAAGGCCTTTTTCAATTCCGGGAATGTAGCCCTTGCTCACCGCCATACCGCGAATGAGGTTATTAAATGCGTATTGTTCACCACGCTCGAGTGGGCGAATTTTTATTGTTACTTCACCAAACTGACCGTGACCGCCAGACTGTTTCTTGTGCCGATAGGTAGCCTCCGTCGACTTGATAATCGTTTCGCGATAGGCAATACGCGGGACGTGAGTATTGACAGCAACTTTTTGGTGGGTGCGAATTCGGTTCAGCACAATGTTTATGTGCAGTTCACCCATACCGGAGACAACCGTTTCCTTGGTCTCCCCGTTGAAGTCTACGTGAAGAGTCAGATCTTCTTCCACAACCTTATGGAGTGCGTCTCCGAGTTTATCCTCATCTTTTTTCTCGGTGCCCTCAACTGCCACCGCAAATACCGGTTGTGGTAATGCCAACTGACGAAAGTTGAAGATATGAGACGGGGTGCAAAACGTGTCGCTGGTATTTGCCGACGATAGCTTAGCAAGCACCGCAATGTCGCCAGCACAGACCTCATGTACCTCTTCCAGTTTCTTTCCCTGAGCGCTAAAGAACTTATTGACTCGTTCTTTTTTCATTTCTCGTGCGTTTGAAAGCTCGGTGTCGGAGGTAAGGCAACCCGTTACAACTTTCACGAATGAAAGCTTACCTGAGAACTGGTCGATTGTGGTCTTAAAGCACAGTCCCGAGAACTCGGCGTCGGCAGCAATGGCCAGTTTTGATTCCGTTCCATCCTCGCTTACTACAGTCTCTTCAATGCCCATTGGTGAGCGTGCTGCATATGCCATTATATCAAGTAAAGAGCTAATACCGCTCCCGGAAAGTGCCGCACCGGTCGCAACTGGGACTAAGCGACCGTCGGCGGTACCGGCCTTTAAGCCATGAATGATATCCTCCGTGCTGAGGGTTTCTTCTGCAAGAAACTTCTCTACCAGCTCATCGTCACCCTCGGCCGCAAGTTCAATGAGCGCAGCCCGCGCCGTATTTGCTGCTTCTTGGTACGTGTCCGGAATTTCGGTCTCGCTCTCTTTACCGCCATTGCCAGCGGTATAGGCTTTCATCCTGATCAGATCAATGACTCCGGCGTGTTCAGAACCTGTACCCATTGGAATAGAGACCGGTACAAAACTCGTCTCAAATCGCGAGCTTAAGCTCTCCACCGCAGCTTCGAAGTCGGCCCCTTCTTCATCCATTTTCCCTATAAACACCAGTCGCGGTTTCCCTCGGCGTTCTAAGAGCCGCCACAGCTTAATTGTCTCAATCTGAACTCCAGCCTTTCCGGATATTACAAGCAGTGCCGATTCACATGCACGGAACGCAGCTATTACTTCTCCAACGAAGTCTGCTGCACCCGGAGTATCAAGCATGTTGATTTTGCGGTCTTTCCAGTTTACATGTGTTAATGAAGCGTGAATGGATATACCGTTGGCAGCCTCTTCATCGGTGTGGTCACTGGTAGACTTGCCGCTCTCTACGGCCTCCGCCCGACCAATCACCCCGGTCTGAAACAGGATCTGCTCGACTAAGGATGTTTTCCCTGTCGAACCATGACCCGCTATCGCAACGTTTCTGATTGAATCGGTCTGTAAGCTCATACCATAAACTCCTTGCCGCAGCAGCTGTACCGCTTGTGATGTTTTTGCTCGTTTGTTCTCGTATATGACTGAAGAGCAGGTTGCCCATAACTATAAGAGCGCCCTTTTTGAGTTGTCAAGGAAATTTGGCCGCGAGCTGGATTTGAGGGTAGATAGCGAGCGAAAGTGAAGCTTGTCGCCTTTGGCTACAATGATGCGTATGTTTTCGCGCAGGAGGAACGCAATGACCAAGATTGAACGAGTAGAAGCATCTCTGTCGGGCCAGGAGCTTGATCGGCCGCCGATATCGTTCTGGTATCACTTTGGGGTACAGCATGCGCCGGGTGCCCGTATCGCTGAACTCTCGCTAGAGTTTCTCAGATACTATGATCTGGACTTTCTTAAGCTCATGAACGACTACTACTTTCCGATGCCAGCTGGATTGTCGGAGGTCAATAGCGCTGGGGCGCTGGGTCGAATTAAGCCCATTGATATACACAACAGTGACTGGGCTTTGCAGCTTGACGCCATAGATATTCTGGCGCGCGAGATGGAGGGCGAGGCCTACTTTATAGACACCGTGTTTGATCCCTGGCAGGTACTTCGCCGCAGTCTCGCAGGCGAGCACTTTGAACGACTCATGCAAGACCACCCGCAGGCGGTAATAACGGCGCTTGAGGCCATTACCGAGTCCGTTGTTGCCTACTGCAAGGAGTCGATCAAACGCGGTTCCGCTGGCGTTTTTGTTTCTACCTTTGGCGCAGCGCAGCAAATGACGCAGGAGCAATACCGTACCTTTGCAAAGCCATTTGTAAAGCAGATCTTTGAAGAAGTGAAAGGACAGGCACCGATGAATACGCTCCACATGCATGACTACGGCATCTTTGTGGACGACATCAAGGATATTCCAATTGACATCCTCTCGTATGAAGACCGGTATGCCTCAAACCCCTCGATACCCGAGATGCGGCAGCACTTTGACGGCAGTATTATGGCAGGGCTCGATAAATGGCGGCTACAGCTTGTTACGCCAGCGGACGCGGTACGAAACGCTTTGGAGGGCGTTGAGCTCGGCGGACCGAGCAAATTTCTTCTTGCTCCCGGCTGTAGCTTTGAGGCTTGGTTCGACCCGCACGCGGCAAAAGCTATGGTTGAGGCGGTACAGGCAGTTGGTCGGTGAGGTAGTTTGCCTCTACCTGGTTGCGTTCATACATTGTAGCTATGGAGGATAACGATGAGCGAAAAACGAGATGAGTTTATACTGAAGATGCAGATGAAGTTGGACGAGCTTAATGATAGTATAGACGCTCTTGAGGTCAAAGCAGAAGATGCCTCTACCGAGGCGCGTAAAGAATATCTGGAGCGAGTTGCCGACGCGAAGGCAAAGCGGGATCAGATGAGCGAAAAGCTGGCCGAGGTTAAACAGGCAAGTGGCGACGCGTGGGAGGAGCTGCAGGGCGGCTTGCAGACTTCGTGGGATGCCTTGAGCAGCTCTGTTAAGGCTGCTGTGGAGAAGTTCCGCGACTGAAGCGGTGGTGAGTAGGGGCAGGCAACCGTGGACGGAAGCAAGAGAAAAGATGTAAGAATTGGGGGGCACGTATCGGTCGTTCTCAAACACCACCAGGCAAGCGGTGAGCTGACCGAGGGAATTGTGGAGAGAATTCTCACGAATTCGTCTAGTCACCCGCACGGAATAAAAGTTAAGCTGAGTTCAGGACAAGTCGGGCGGGTCAAGGAGATATACGACTAGTTTTGAAGAGTAGTAGGTCTCTTAACGTTGCGTTCCTACGCGGGCGGTAGTACACTCGAGCTTACCAATGGCCAAGATCATTCAGTTTCCTGGTGCCTTTGAAGAGGACGACCGCAACACCCGGCACGAACAAGTCGACCACTCAGGCGATTCTGGAAACCAAGCCATAGAAAATCAACCACCGCTTGCGGATGTCAAGATACTTGGGCCGATGGGCCGTAGCGGCCCGGAATACGTGGCTCTGTCGGCATTGTACGGCCAGGATCTCGAGGCTGCGGCTTCTACGCTTGAGATCACCCCCCGCATGACGCCTGAGGATCTTGAAGCCGTGCCGGTGCTGACGCGCGTGTGCAGGCTGCTGGAATTGGTCTCGGATGCTGGGTGCGTGAAGATGACGCCCGCAGGCTTCCTGCCGCTATCGCTTGTTGGTAGGCTTGCCGACGAGGTTTACAATGATCTTCCGCAGCGCCCCAGAGTTGGTGGGTCGCGTGAGATGGACATCAGGCAGCTGTATTACGAGCGCAAGTTGGCTATGCGCGCCGGTCTGCTTGTCTTAAGTAACGGGTACCTCAAGCTCACCGACCGTAGCGAGCAGCTTTTGTTGCAGATGCGGAAACCCTCTCCAGGGCCTATCTCCCAAGAATCACACACGAGAGCGTTGAACACACTGTTTGAGTCTCTGCTGCACGCGCGTCTTGAGAACTCGGACGCGCTTGAAGAGTGTAGCCTTGTCAAGCACAGCGAGATGATATCCAAGGCGGTGCTGCTATTCTTGTTTGCCCTTGCAGGTAAACAAGGGGAATTGATTTTCCAGGAGGATCTTATTGATTTGCTTGCGCGCCTCCTACCCAGGGAGTTTCGTGCAAGTGTTGCGCAGAGTGCGCTTGAACCGTTTGAGATGCTCGATTGGGATATTTCATATCGATTCTTCAACATGTTTGCAGTCCCTTTTGGCTTCTGCACCGATAGGCCAGGTGGTGGACGTGATAGCTTCCTTCTTTCGGCTCTTGCGGGTGAGGAGCACGCAAGCCTAAAGCGGAGAGACGGCCCCTGGCTCGTTACCGATCTGTTCTCCCGTGTTTTCCAGTTCCACCAGGAACTCCCGCAGGAGTGCTTTCTTAATGACCCCCAGGCGGCGCTGCTTCTTACAGATCTGGCTGCTGGCAGCACGCATGAGTATTTTGCAAAGCGATTTTGCCTGCTGGCAATTGAACGAGACCCCACCTGTGCTGAAGCATATGTGCTCTTGGCTTCGATTGAACGTCAAAACCCCGAACAGGCCTTGCGGGTGCTTGAGACCGGAATAGCCATGGGTGAGGAGCGGAAACCGGCGTTGCCTGTGGGGGTCTCGGCGTGGCGGGACCATATGTACCGTGACGTCTTGCGGCTACGTTTTGCCCGGGCCGAGTCCCTGGTAACTGTGGGGAGGCACGAGGAGGCTCTGGCAGCGTACCAGGAAATACTACGGCTTGAACCCGAGGACAATATAGGTGCGCGGTACAAGCTTGTCCCTTTGTTGATTGCTGCTGCGCGTCTTGATGAGGCGGCGCAACTGGTCGACGCCTTTGCAGATGGCGCCGATGAGGCCGAGTCGGCATTTGTTCGGTGGAACCGGACCCTTATTGCGTACGCTTGGGGTGGAGCAAAGCAGGCTGGGCCACTGCTTGAGGCTGCGATGGAAGCTAATGAGTACGTTGTCGAGGAGCTGCTGTATATCGAACCCTTCCCTGAAATCATGCCGGATTCCTACTATATCGGCAGTCCCGAGGAAGCAATGGTGTATGCCGAGGAGTCCATAGCAGCCTGGCGTAAGGTAAAAGGGGCGCGGGCGTGGTTACGCAGAAAGGTTGAGGGATAGCGCATGTCTACTTCGCGTATGCCTCTTCCTTGGCCTTGAGAATCTCCATCAGAACCGTGTTTACCGGCGTTTGTAGCTGCAGCTGCGTGCCAAGCGCTACAACTTTACCGGCCAGCATCTCAACCTCGGTTTTGCGGTGGCCTTCTACATCTTGCAACATCGAGGTCTTACCTTCCGGTGAGAGCCGCGGAATAACCTTGTTCCATTTCTCAATATCGCTTTCACTGAGATCTATTCCGCGTTGGACTGCGAGAGCAATAACCTCGCGCATTGCGGTAAGCATGAGTCGGTGTGCGTGGCCCTGCTGCTATCTCTTCAATCCACGCTGGGGTCAAGACGCCCCTATCTTCAAGATAACGGAT
>CAZQIK010000003.1:0-15475 GCA_964593085.1 uncultured Spirochaeta sp. | reverse complement strand
CACCTCGTCACGTCACACCGGATCAGGACACGTCAAACCGGATCAGGAAAGGCGGCGATAGCAAAATGGCGCCGCGCCGCGGCACCGGCCTTGGCGCTGAGCCGCAGTTGGTTGCTCCGCCCCAGACGCCCTGGGTCCATAGCATCGTAAAGACAGCTGTTTTTTAAAATGCCATCAACATGCAGACCGGACTCGTGGGTAAAGACATCGGCTCCTATAATAGGTGACTGAGAAGCAACCTGCTTGCCCGCGAACTCGGCAACTTGACTACAAAGCGCCGGGAGGCCTGAGAGGTCCATAGTGCCGCACTGCCAGTTGTCCGGCGATTGGGGGTGCAGCTCAAGGTAGGCGAGCAGCTGCTCGGTGGCGGTATTGCCAGCCCGTTCTCCCAGCCCACACAGCGTGCTGGATACCGACCGTACCCCGACCTCGAGTGCTGCCAGCGAGTTTGCTAGCCCTAGACCAAAGTCGTTATGACCATGGAACTCGTAATCGAAGCTCTCTGTTTGTGGCACGCTCGCCATGAGCTGCATCAAACGAGCCCGAGTCACATCCGGGTTAAGCTGCGAGACCGTATCGGCATATCGCATCCGTAAGGCACCCATGTGCTTAGCAACTGCGGCAAAGTCTGCCAGCAAGCCGGGGTCGGCCCGCGAAGCATCCTCGGCCCCAATGGAAAACAGCTGTCCGTTCCAGCTGAACTCTTCTAAAACCGATCGGATGAACTCGGGCAACGCTGCCGCTGGTAGATGCAGCTTAGCCTCGATCATGGCCGGACTTACCGGAACAGATACATGAACACACCTTGCCGAGATGGATAGAGCGGCCTCGATATCCTGGGCCTTGGCCCGGCACCAGCAAATGTGCTCCATGTCAGGCATCTGCGCAGCGATATCGGCAAAAGCTTGGGCCCAGGCGGGATCCCACAGCGGATTGGCCAACTCCACGTGACGCAACCCAAGCCCATACAGAGCATGGGCAACAGGAAGAGCATGCTCGGGGCGCAAGTAACTGCCAGCGGCTTGAACACCCTCACGAAGCGTACTGTCTACTATATAACTATGCCGACGCAGGTTTCGAGTCATGCCAGCCCCCACAGCCACAAAATGCGCAGCGTTTTATGGACCGACGTCTAGCCGCTTTACACTACTGAGCTCATTGTTTTCCAGGGCATCCAAGATCACGTCGATGTCGTCTTCCGTTGCCACCTGGCCGTACCAGGCGTTTGCAGGTTGAACGACGACAACGGGCCCCTGCTCACAGAGATTCAGGCAGCCGGTAGCGGTTACCACACCGGCCCCAATATCGCGATCCGCGAGCTCTTCTTCCAGGTAAGGCAGCAAAGCAGTTGCTCCCTTTTTGGCACAGGCACCTTGCGCTTCTCCCGATACGCGGAAGCCCGCGCACACCAAAATTTGGTGTTCTGGTTTTGTCATGTCGCGACTCCTTCAATTGCTTTGTAAGATGTTTTTGATGCTTTCATGTTGCGCACGCAAATCATTTCAGCCACAGCCCTCACCACTTCCACCGCATCCGGTGCCGCAAGCTGAGACCTCACGGCGCACAATGCGTGAAAGATCTCCACGCTCCAGCAATTCGTTGAGCGCTGAGTCAATTGGACCTTCTACAATGTGAGTAGGAATACCTGCATCTACCATGACCTGTTTGGGCTTTGGCCCAATACCACTCACAAGAAGTGCTCCACAGTCACTTAAGACAGACGCCAGGTCGTCCCAGCGGGCATCACTACCTGGCTCTGGCGCAGGTCGCGCACCTATATAGAGATTCCCCTCCGCTCGTGCTTGATAGATCTGGATGTGCTCTGCTTCTCCCAAGTGTTGGTTGACCAGAATGCCTTCGCGGCTTGCAACGGCAATATAGGGTCTGCTGCGGTTCCAGTTGGCTTCCCGGGTAACGGAATGCAGTGCCTCCATGAGAGCCGCGCTATTGGGTGTTCCAAGTTTTCCCGCTGCATCAGCACGGCAGCGCTGACAATGGCCCATCTGCGGCAGCACCTTGCCAGCTGCTGTGCGAATTTGTATCACGGTCTGTGGATCAGGCTCTGGCAAGTCCTCGAAGGCCGAGCCCTGCACAGGGTAATATGGCATGCAGTTAAAGACATCAGCCCCTTCCTCTTGCACTGCTTCTGCGACTGCCAATGCTTGCTCCTCGTTGATACCTGGAACGAGTACGAAGTTAACCTTGCAAATCATACCCAACTCTCGGATGCGGCGTACTGCTGACAGCTGCTTGTTGACCATGAGCTCGCCTGCGGCGGTACCGTGATACACACGCCGGTTAAAGCGCACCCAACGGTAGATCTTCCCAGCTACCTCCGGATCTATTGCTGTAACCGTAATTGTTATGTGGCTGACATCAAGCGCTGCCAGCTCGTCGAGATACGGCTCTATACCCAAGCCGTTGCTTGAAAGGCATAAAATTATCTCTGGATGTCGCTCCCGAATCAGGCGAAGCGTCTCCATGGTCTCAACCGGGTTAGCAAAGGGATCCCCGGGGCCAGCAATTCCAACTACCGTAATATCCGGCTCAATCTCAAGGGCCTTGCCCAGATACTCGACTGCTTGAGATGGAGAAAGATTGGTGCTGGTCACACCCGGACGGTTTTCAGCGGCGCAGTCGAAAAGTCGGTTACAAAAGTTACATTGCACATTGCACTTTGGGGCCACCGGTAGATGTATTCTTCCGGCGTGCCGTGCTGCGCCTTTGTTGAAACATGGATGCGCACTTCTATCTACACTCATTAGGTTGCTCCTCACCCTGACTTACATATAGGGGTAGCCAATTGACTCAGCTTGTCGTTTCTCAATTACGGTATTAACAATTCGATCAAACAGCATTTGCGTGCCCCGGTAGCCACAGACCTGCACTCGCGCTGCACCGAAACGGTCATGAATGGGAAAGCCCACCCGCACCAAAGGAATATCCAAAGCGCGTGAGAGGCTATAGCCCTTACTGTTGCCAATCAGCATGTCAGGTTTAGCCTCTGCGACAACTTGCCGCAGCGCCTCAAAATCGGTGTCTTCCAATAGGATCTCAGGCCCGCTCCCGTACAAGCGTTGCATCTCGGCGGCGAGCTGCGAGGTGCGCCCGCCAGTTCCGGCAATCACAACCTCCATACCCACCTCGTTAAGAAATGCGCTCAGACCAAGCACTAAGTCTTCTTCACCAAAAACAGCTACACGGAGACCGGAAAGATATTTGTGCCCATCGGCATAGGCATCAATCAGACGGTCGCGCTCCCGCTGGTGTGACTGATCAACCTCGTGCCCACCCCATTCATAAGGGTACCTATGAAGCGGTCGGTAGCAGCAATCCCTACCGGTAGCGGCACCCGTAGCAGCGGTATTCCAAGCCGATCCTGCAGAAGCTCTGCAGCTGAGGAGTCCTTGCGTACGGTAGTACTGAACTCAACCGTTCCTAATGCCTCACGAAGTGCTGCAAACTCTGATGGTGCGGTTCCACCTTTGGGGATCGGTTCATATTGGTCCCATAGGCCACCTTCCATTGTCTCTGAGAGATCGGGTACCACCACCGGCCGCAACCCGCAGTCATGCACGAGCTCCTTGAGGTAACGGATGTCGGCGGGAGAAACCAGCCCAGGGAATATTCCAACAGGAGCCTTGAGCCCCTCAGGAGCGGGTTCCGCCGGTGCTTGCGCCTCATCCTCGGGGCCTAAACTGAGATACTCAACGGCCGCCCGGCAGGCTTGGTGCAACCCGTCAATATGCGTACCTCGGCTGTTCGGCATGGGCAATGGGACAAAAAGGGGAAGATCGATCTCACCTTCATGCTCCTTGAGGTATTGGCGCACAATCATTGAGACATCTTCCCCAATGGTATCTGCAAGACATGTGGTGCCTATTGCTATGATCGCAGGGTGGTACCCTATGCGTACATTATCAATAGCCGTCTTGAGGTTCTGCGCCCCACCAAACACCGCGGTGGCCTCAGTGAAACTTGAGGAGGCTATGTCCACCGGCTCTTTGAAATGGCTTATGAGATAGCGGCGGATATAAGTTGCACACCCTTGCGAGCCATGCAGAATAACCACCGCATTCTCAACACCACGGAAGGCCAGGCTTACGCCGAGAGGCAAACAAACCGTGCAGGCGTTATGCGTAACCGGCGCCCGTCCAGGCTTGTTAATTTTGAGGGGGCGAATCGGCTCGGCTGTGGTCGTCTCATTCGAGGTATGGATAGGGTTCATGTTTATGTCTCCGCTTGAAAATGAAAGCCGCTTCCGGGTATGCCACGGCCCGCACGACGCGGCGCGAACTGCCACACTGGACTGCATACGGACCGATACACTTCCTCGGCAAAGTTCTTCATACCTTCAAAACCCGCAAGTGCAATCTTGCGCTCGTGATTATGGTCGCAGAAGGCAACGCCCAGTTTGTAAGCCATAGGGCGTTCCTTAACGCCGCCAATGAAGAGATCGACATCTTTCTCAATTATATAGCGCGACAGCTCCACCGGGTTCGAATCATCTACAATAACGGTGCCCGGGTCACACATTTGCTCCAATAGCTTGTAGTCCTCGGAGTTGCCAGTTTGCGAACCGACAAGGGCAACGCGCATACCGATAGTCCGCAAGGCCTTAATCAACGAGAATGCTTTAAAGGCTCCGCCAACATAGATCGCAGCACTCTTGCCAACAAGCTTCTCACGGTACGATGCCAAACTCGGCATAAGTGTGAGCAGCTCTTCTCGAACCACCTTTTCGGCACCGCGCTTGGCTTCCTCATTTTCGAAAAAGTCCGCAACGTCATACAGCGCTTGAGATACGTCTTCAATACCAAAGTACGACACCCGCAGAAAAGGAATGCCGTAGTCGCGTTCCATATCCTTAGCAAGAGAGGTCATTGACCCGGAGCACTGAACCACGTTGAGCGCTGCGCCGTGGGCGCGGCGGATATCATCCACTCGGCCGTCGCCGGTCATGACTGAAACGACCTCTATACCCATCCGGCGGTAGTAGTCCTGGATCATCCAGGACTCTCCGGCAAGGTTGAATTCTCCCAAAACGTTGATGCTTAAGGGCGAAATGTCACTCGTGTCTCCGGTGCCAATCAAGGTCTCCAGTGCTTCACACGCAGCACGGTAGCCATCTTTCTTGGTCCCCCGAAAGCCTTCCGAGTGCACCGGAATGACTGGCACTCCGGTATCCCTGGTGACCTTCTTTGCAATTGCATCCACATCGTCACCTATTACACCGACAATGCAGGTTGCGTACACGAACGCCGCTTTGGGATTGAACTTTGCGATGACGTGGCGCAAGGCCTCCTCAAGACGTGGTTCGCCCCCATGAATAATCTCATTCTCACGCAGATCAGTAGAAAAGCTGTTGCGATGGAGTTCCGGACCGCTAGACATGGAACCTCGGATGTCCCAGGTAAACGCAGCGCAGCCCACCGGTCCATGGACGAGGTGCACTGCGTCGGCTACAGGATAAAGGACAACACGCGAACCGCAAAATACACAAGCCCGCTGGCTTACCGCCCCGGCGGTACTAGCTTTCTCACAGGCAAGCGCAAACTCCCCGTTACCTTTGGTATGGACTTGCCCTGCCCGTGCTGCTATAACTGCATCGCTCATAGAGCTTCTCCTTCTGTGTTTAACTGCTCACATTACCAATTCAAAACGCTCTTCAGGTGCGTCTCTGTCTTGTCGATCCATTATCAGGCCGAGGATCTTTTCCAAGAGTCGCATGGCGCCGGAATAGCCCACATACGGGAAGTAGCTGTGCCCAACCCTATCTACAATAGGAAAGCCAATGCGAAGAAAAGATGTGTCCTCATCTCGTGCTATGTACTTTCCGTAACTATTGCCAATAAGAAGATCGACCGGTTCTTTTTTCATCCACTGATGGAGGAGAAACATGTCGGCACCTTGCCCGTTCTTAATATTGACCTGCGCATTTCGGCCCTCAAAAAGCTCCTTGAGACGATTTAGAAAAGCCTTACCCGGCGTGCCGCTGACAATCTGGACCGGGCACATACTCAGATCTCGAAGAAACTCGGTTAGTGGTACGAGCTGGTCCGGATCTCCAAAAAGGGCTACACGCTTCCCGTGAAGGTATTGGTGCATGTCGGTCATCATGTCGAGGAGCCGGCCCCGCTCCGCCGTTAGCTCCTTCGGTACCTCACCGCCTGTTGCGTGCTTCAGTGCCATGATGTAGCGGTCTGTCGCAGCAAGGCCATAGGGCAAGTCTTGTACGCTATGCGGCGTTCCGAAGTTCTTATCCATCATTTCGGTTCCTGGTCCGGCAGTAAACTTGCCAAGGCCTAAGGTGAAGGCGGCATCTCCGGCATGGCTAAGTTCATCGATGGTGGCGCCACCCTCAGGGTAGAACTCATGCTTCCCAGTCATCGGTGCATTCAGCACGTTTGAGGTGTCCGGAAACATCGTGATATCTGCACCCATAACTTGAGCTATACGCTTAATCTCAGCCATATCTGCTGGCTCACACCATCCAGGAATGATGTTGATCTTCTCGGTTCGCTCGGCCCGACGTTCAACCAGTCCTCGAATGATCCCTTGCACCATGTTTGCATACCCAGTCACATGCGAACCTACATAACTCGGGGTGCTTGCAAAGATAACTTTCTTGCCTTCGGGCACCAGGCCGTCGTCACGTGCTTTTTGCACTATTTGATTGAGGTCATCCCCTATCGTTTCCGAGAGACAGGTGCTGTGAACCGCAATAACCTCGGGCTTGTACACAGTGAAGATTGTTTCGATGGCCTTTATGAGGTTAGCCTGCCCACCGAAAACCGAAGAGCCCTCCGTAAAGGAGCTTGTGGCCGCCATGACCGGCTCTTTGTAGTGCCGAGTCAGGGTGCTACGATGATAAGAGCAGCAACCCTGACTTCCATGACTGTGAGGTAAGCATCCATGTATGCCAAGTGCGGCATACATTGCGCCAATGGGCTGACAGGTTTTTGCCGGGTTAACACTAAGGGCCTTGCGTTCGGCAGCGTTTTCTGTGGTGTGTCGTAATAACATTCAAGTCTCCTTACAGAATCTCAACTGGCAGTGGTTCAACCGGGCGCATCCAAGGGGGAGTGACCATACTCCACAGTGTGGACCCAACCATTCGGTCGATTTCTTCGTAGAAATTGCGCGCGCCTCCAAAAGCCGCGTAGGGTCCACCGTAGTCATAGTTATGTAACTGCTTAAGAGGAACACCCCATTTCTGGACCGAGTATTTTTCCTTGATCCCAGCGCAAACGAGATCGGGCTTGTAGTTTTCTATGAGCTTTTCGAGCTCATAGTGGCTCACGTCGTCAATGACAAGCGCCTCCGGCTCCATGTCCTTAATCATTCCTTCATAGTCTGCAATCTCCAATCCTTTCGCCTTGAGGGCTTCAAGTTCCTCTGGAGTCTTGCGTTCACGGTACAGCTCCGGGTCACGTTCAACCTTCAGCTCTTCTATGTTCCGCGTATCGGCGTCAACAGTGATGCTAGGCTTGACTCGAGCTCCTTCATAGTCGTCTCGATGTCCAAACTCGTAACCGGCCGCAATTGTTTTCATTCCAAGCTCTTTAAAAAGCTCCTGATAGTGATGGGCTCGAGAGCCACCCACAAAGAGCATTGCCGTTTTTCCTTGCGTCCGCTCACGTATCTTGGCGGCATATTCTTGGACATCAGCTAACTTACCTACTACCACTTTCTCAATTCGTGCCTGCAATTTTTCGTCGCCGAAGTACTCACCAATTTTACGCAGGGCCTTTGCGGTTGAGGCAGCACCGATGAAATTCACTTTCATCCAGGGAATTCCATATTTAGTCTCCAGCATCTCTGCCAGATAATTTATTGAGCGGTGACACATAATGAGGTTGAGGTCTGCGTGATGAGCGCGTGCAAAGTCACCGACCGTTGAGTTGCCGCTGAAGGTCGAGATCAATGTGATACCACAGGCTTCAAAGAGTTCTTCAATCTCGAAGGAATCTCCGCCGATGTTGTACTCGCCAAGAAGGTTGACTCGAAACTCACCCTCCGGGACTACATCGTCATTGCCAATCACGTGCTTCATTATTTGGTTGTTGGCGATGTGATGTCCTGCAGACTGACTGACGCCTTTGTAACCTTCACAGCTAAAACCAAACACATTGCAGTCGCCGAACTTGGCCTTCATCTCGCGGGCAACAGCGTGAACATCGTCTCCAATCAGTCCTACAGGACATGTCGAGAAAACCGCGATCGCTTTCGGATGAAACAGGTCGTATGCTTCTTGAATTGCCTCTTTCAGACGGGCTTCGCCACCGAACACAATGTTTTCTTCTTGCATGTCTGTGGAAAAGCAGTAGGTCATATAGTTTTCCGACTCGGGAGTCTCGGGTCTGGTCTGGTTTCTTCGAGTAAGCCAGGAATAGAATCCACACCCAATGGGCCCATGAGTAATGTTGACGATGTCTCGGGTCGGCCCAAGCACGACACCTTTACACCCTGCATAGGTGCAACCTCGTTGGGTAATGATACCCGGCACACTTCGCACGTTGGCTTGAATTTCCGCTGGCGAACTTGGGGTCGCCTGAATCATTGATTTTTTGCGCTTTTTACCCACCTTCGCTGGGTAGGCCTTTGTTACTTCATCGCGGAAGTCTTCAAAGGGGAGCGACTTTGATGTACTCATAATTTTTCTCCTTCTTCTTACAACCCTCGCGGGTTTATACCATGCCGTACTCAACCAAGAGGGTCTCGAGGTCCTCGATCTCAATTGGCTTAGGAATGACAAACATATCGTTGTCGTGGATCTTGGATGCCAGCGCGCGATATTCGTCGGCTTGCCCACAGGTTGGGTCATAATCAATAACAGTTTTTCGATTGATCTCGGCACGTTGCACAATATTGTCGCGCGGTACGAAATGCACCATCTGCGTTCCCAACTTTATTGCGAGCTGCTCAATCATCTCTCTTTCGTTGTCTACGTTACGGCTATTACAAATCAGGCCGCCGAGGCGTACGCCGCCAGCATCTGCGAACTTGCGAATACCTTTACAGATGTTGTTTGCGGCATACATCGCCATCATCTCTCCCGAGACAACAATGTAGATTTCCTCTGCCTTGCCCTCGCGGATTGGCATGGCAAACCCGCCACACACAACATCTCCAAGTACGTCGTAGAAAGCGTAATCAAGCTGTTTATCTGCCTCGTATGCACCGAGCTGTTCCAGCAGATTTATGGACGTGATGATGCCGCGCCCTGCACAGCCAACACCTGGCTCAGGACCTCCGGACTCTACACAGCGGCAGTCACCGAAGCCTTTTCGAAGAACATCGTCAAGTTCTACGTCTTCTCCCTCTTCACGTAGCGTATCAAGCACAGTTCCCTGCACAAGTCCGCCCAACAGTAACCGTGTACTGTCGGCTTTAGGGTCACAGCCAACAACCATCACGCGTTTCCCCATCTCACCAAGGGCCGCGACTGTATTTTGGGTTGTAGTAGATTTTCCGATTCCACCTTTCCCGTAAATTGCGACTTTTCGCATAGTATCCTCCTGATTATTCGTTGCTCATTGCTTTGCAATTGGCATGCCAGGAAATCATTCGGAGCGCTGCTTTTCAAAAATAGCTGATAATGGAGGAAAATCGAGTACAATAGACCGGGATTCACCCAGAGCACGCTTCTAAGCGGCTGGGATGTGCGGCTTCATTAAGACAACGGGAGCTGATGAGCGGCTGGGATTATACTGACAAGTAGAAAATGCAGCTAAATACACGAATCGGTGGAAAAGAATACCGTTGAGCACAGGGATGTTGACGTAGTTACTCCGCGGATACAGAACCGCGACGAAATTCTTTATAGCTAAGGGCATGCTTTTGCATTCGTAGACCAAGTACTCGCTCGCTGATACCAAGATGTTTTGCGGCCATGCCCATGTTACCTCCGGAGCCTTTCAGCGCGTCAACGATCATCTCGCGCTCAATGGCATCTATACGGTTTGGCATGCTGCCACGGAACCTACCGGAGCCCTCCGGACTGGGCACTTGTAGGGTAGGAGGCAGGTGGTAACCGTAGATTACGCCGTCCTCACTCAAGATGACCGCCCGTTCAATGCAGTTCTCCAGTTCACGTACGTTACCCGGCCAGTGGTAACTCATAATCATGTCGATTGCGGGGGTCGAGATACGATTTACCTGAATACCGTTGCGCTCGGCATACTTTTCAATGAAGTGATCAACCAAGACGGGAATATCGGTCTTTCTGTCTCTTAGAGGCGGCACCGTTATCGAAACCACATTCAACCGGTAGTATAGGTCTTCGCGGAACCGCCCTTCTGCAATCAATTGTGATAAGTCTTTGTTGGTTGCTGCAATCACCCGCGCATGATTCTGCAAGGTCTTCGAAGACCCAACCCGCTCATAGGATCCGTTCTGCAGTACCCGTAGGAGCTTGACCTGCGCCTGCATGCTGAGCTCCCCAATCTCATCTAGAAAAATGCTTCCGTCCCCAGCCGTCTCAAAGCGTCCCGCACGAGCAACAGCAGCACCGGTGAAGGCTCCCTTTTCATGCCCAAAAAGCTCGCTTTCGATAATACTCTCAGGAAGTGCCGCGATATTGCAGGCAATAAAGGGCCTGTCGACGCGATTGCTTGCATAGTGAATTGCCTCGGCAACCAACTCCTTCCCTACCCCACTCTCTCCAAGAATGAGAACCGTAGCGTGCGTCGGCGCCACTTTTTCCACCATCATGTAGACTTCGCGCATGGCCTTCGCGTTACCTATCATGTTGCTTGCATGGAACCGATCACGCAGACGCTCCTCCAGCAAACGGTTTCGCTCCATCAGAAGGAGGTTCTCCTCGTGGCTCGACTGATGTAACCGAACCGCCTGTGCAATAACGGCGGCAACAACGGCAAGGAACATAACAGTGTTCTGAAGAGTTTCCTGTTTCTCAGGTAAGGGTAGGTCAACGCTCAACGCACCAATTGTTTCTTTTCCCACCTGTATTGGTACCGAGACATACGAGAGATCATTTGTGTCCACATCTCTCCGGCTTTCAGTGCGATCAAGGAAATTTTGTTCGCCAGCAATGCGCGGTATCACAACCGCCTGCCCAGTTGCAACCACACGTCCTACTACCCCTTCACCCAGTCGGTACCGACCTTTTGCGACGGCTTCCGGACTAAGACCAAAGGCATCGTTCATGAAGATTTCGCCGGTCTTGCGATTCAGAATTGTGATGCTTGCAATTGAGTAGCCCATGTCTTCCGCAAGCCTACTCAAGACACTCTGCAAAGCCGATCGCACGTCCTCGGTGTGCGCGAGTGAGAGGCTGATAGAGTGAAGTGCGTAAAGCGCTTGCAGCTCAAACGTTTGTGCCATTTCTCCACCCCCCTTCTGCCCTAAAGCTACAGATCTGTTTCACGTTATTCCAATAATAACGTTTTTGTAACCTGTTTATATGTAAAATTCGTTAATGTATTGACATTCGTGGTGAAGATAGTGGTGCCAACTTTACTATTAGTGCTTTTTGGGCCTACGGGTACTTTTTCGAGGTGGGGCTTTGCGCGGTGGCGCACAACAAAGAGCAGGCAATTTCTATCATTCATATTATCCTGCTACCCGCGAGCCCAAATTATCAGTAACTTGCCTCAGTTAACACGATAGCCAATACGGTTTGCTTGAACGGTCCCAGGAACCGAACTACGAAAGCGGCCTTTTCACACTTCAGTTTCGCTTTCCGGCCGGAGAGTCTCTGACCATTGGTAGCTTTCTGGTAATTGAGCTGCCGACTGAATGCTTCAGTGGTGTTTTTGCTCCTCGGGCCGCACTTGAACACCGTCCGGGCAGGCACTTTCTCTGGCTGGTTGATCAAGATACCCAGGAGCTGGAACTTCGGGAAGAGAACGCGAGGGAGCTTCGGCAAACTCACGAGGGTCCGCACGTCGTGACGGCTAATCTGCTACGAGTCATTATGGAACGCCGCGCGGTGTTCCTTCTGCTTGTCGGCGTACTCACACTGGTTGGGGCAGCGGCTGTTTTTATGCTGCCAATTCAACTCCACCCGCAGACCCAACGCCCCCGAGTTTTTGTCCGCACCCCCAATTTGCATGGAAGGACGTCGTGCTGGCGTTATTACCTTTCACGACGCTATTGATATTCTCAGCCATTGCAATGCGGGCGGCCCTAAGGCCGCCCAATTTACCGCAACGCTGCAACTAACTAGAAGCGTCCGATTACGACATCGCTCTCGTTCAGAACCCCAGCAGCAACAAGCGCCCGCTGGAACGAGGTAGCCTCACGCGAGATGCGTACGGTTGCTCCCGAGATACCGTCAATAGAGTTCTGCACCGTGCGAGTTGCCCCGGTAGGAACATCAGCACCAAAGACCATGTCGTCGTTTACTGCATCGCCGTAGCGCGGCACGCTCCAGTCGACAAGTGACTGGAACTCGTTCACGTTACGTCCAATAAGGTCGGCTTCGATGTTGTTGTAGTTTCCGGCCCAACCGCCATTTCCAAAATACCCATACTCAACCGCCATTGCCTCCGGAGTGCCTCCAGAAAAGGTCACGCCGAGGGCCTCAAGATACTCTTGAACCGACGAGTCCTGGTCGACTCCGGCAAGCGGGCCTTTATCATTGACAACGTGGCTCCAGCCATGGATGGTAAAAATGGTTCGGCCTTCAAGTCCGTCCCAGCTGTCTGGTTTAAGCAATCCACCACCGGAGGTTCGGACTGTCGGAACAAAAAGATCGGTTCCAATCGCAAGCTCCGACATCGAGGTACTGTAGTCGAATCCGGCCGGAAGCTTGGTTTCATACAGGTAGCGAGTTACCGGACCGACAATAGCCGCGGCTACCGTGCCGTCAGAGTTAACACCCACGGCATAAAACGACATCATGTCTGAGGTGAATACAGTGAACATTGAGGTTCCAGCGCTGTAGTCGGAACCAGGAGTTGCCGCCACCGGGGTGACGTTGAAATCAAGGTCTACATAGGCGGCCCCACTTTGGCGAGTGGTCATGAACCCGTCCTTAGGGACCCAGGAGCGCATACGTGCGTCGGTAATAGTTCCGGTATTATCCAGGGTCAAGATTGTTTCAATGTATCTTTCCGCCTCCGCAAATGTCGTTCCGCGAGCTTCTCCGCCCCAGGAGTAGCCGACATAAGTGCCAGCAAGTCCATTAGACCCCGCACCCTGAGCGCGCTCAGATGTGCCACCTGCAGTAAGAGCAAAGAATGCCGCTGCAATCGTCATAAGCACCAGTCCGGTGCCGATTCGTGTATTCATATTTGGATCCTCCATCCAGTTGAGATTAGCCATCCAGTTGAGATTAGCTAACTAAAACGATAACCTTATATCGAATCTCACGCAATGAGGACATTTGTCCTCACTTTTGCCGGTGCCGAGCCTGTCTCCGCCGGGGTCTCAGCGCATACGGCTATCTGCTATAGAACAGCGCAGGAGCATGGTGTATAACTAACAGACGCTATGTCGATGGTTGCGACGATTGCCTTATACCTCCCATACGGACTCGCCTTTTTCGTCCTCGGTCTCACTGCGCTTGTGACTAGACGAACACGATACACACCCATTCCATTGCTTGCCGAGCTTCGGTGGCTTGCCGGGTTTGGGATAATTCATGGTGTGGCTGAATGGCACACAATCTACGTACAGCTTGATGCATTCTCTTCTCCCTATCTTGGGAGCTGGATCCTACTTGCGCTCAACGTCGTCTCGTTTTGGTGCCTCCTACGATTCGGAACAGGCCTGCTTGTAGGTTATGGCTGGGCTCCACGCGCGCTTTTAGGGCTGCTGAGCTTGCTGGGGGTCATGTGGTCGGCCGCGCTGTTCGGGGTGGCGGTGCTACCGGCGGCATCCGAAATCCATGTGCGCATTTTGGACGTCCTGTGCCGCTACACACTCGGGTTTCCTGGGTCAATGGCCACCGCTGCAGGACTGTACTCCGCGGCAAAGGCGGTAAAGGCATTCGATATTTCCCATAGGCTTAGACGCGCGTTGCTGGTCATGGTCGGCTGCTTCATCGTATACGGACTCTCGAACGGGTTTGCAGTGCCGGATGCAGCCTTTAGACCAGCCTCTATGCTGACCACCGCTGCGTTTCATGAACTTACGGGCTTTCCAATTCAGATTCTTCGGGCTCTTAGTGCCAGCGTTGTTGCTGTGGCATTCTTCCTTGTCGGTGACGATATTCGGCAGTCCCGTGAACGGCGTATGTTGCGACTTCGAGAGCTGGCGCTTCGAACCCAAGAGCGAGATCGTTTTGGGCATGACCTTCATGACAGTGTAATACAAAAACTTTTTGCAGCTGGACTGCAGCTTGAAAGCGCTGCCGAGCAGGGTTCCGGGCTGCGCAGCGGCTACCGGGGCGAGCACGAGCAGGACTTGGTTCAGGCACGCCAACTCATAAATGAGGCAATTCAATCAATAAGAAGCTTCATTGCAGCCCCGGTGCAGGATCCCAATGCGTTAACACCGTCCGAGTTTCTCGTGTTATTGGCCGATCACAGTGAGCGTCTTCGAAGGCGTTTCAATGTGCCTATAGTCTTGCAAACCGCTGCCGCCGAGCGATCTACCATGATAGAAATGCCCAACGAGTGGTTTGCGGTCTTGGAAGAGGCGGTCACCAACGCGGTCCGGCATGCTCGCAAGCCGCACGTACAGGTGAGCTTTCGCATTTCCAGTGCAGAGGTGTGTCTTACGGTCACCAATAGCGGCAAGGCTATAAATACCGCAACTGCACAAATGGGTACCGGTATTAAATCCATGCAGGAGCGTGCAAAACGACTGGGAGGTGAGCTCATGATCCAAGGACTCTCAAACCGCAACTCAACAGTGCTGACGTTGGTCGTTCCGCTGTGATTCGTATTCTCATTGCCGATGATCACGATGTGGTCCGGCGCGGAGTGCACCTCGTCCTCCACAATCACGAGGACTTTCAGGTGGTAGGTGAGGTCGGTTCACTGTCGGAACTGAATGAGTTTCTGGATAGCACTACTGTAGACCTTATCTTGCTTGATCTCCGTCTGCCCGACGGGAACGGAATAGCCGCCATCCCCCGCATTCGAAGGAACGCACCTACGGCTGTCATTGTAATTCTATCCGCATTCGGATCGGAGGAAAACGTGCAGCGTGCAATGGAGGCCGGAGCGGCGGGGTTCCTGCTCAAAGATGCCGATGGGGCCGCCATTCGCGCTGGCGTCCGCGCAGCCTTGAATGGCGAGCGGCCGGTTCCGCAAGGGATTCCCCCCGATCAAAGACTACCCCACAGCGAAGCAGGTTACCCAGATTCGAAGCACACTATGCTGGAGCATGGTGCGCACCTCTCACCACGGGAAATCGCAGTACTCAAGCTCATAGGATCTGGGCGCCAAAACAAGGAAATTGCCGCCACTCTGAACCTGGCGGAGAAGTCCGTCCGAAACATTGTCACACGCCTCTTTCGTAAGCTGGGCGTCGGCAACCGAACCGAGGCCGCGGTCTG
>CAZQIK010000002.1:0-17618 GCA_964593085.1 uncultured Spirochaeta sp. | reverse complement strand
GGTCGGCCTGTGAGCATAGTGCCGACTCTACTCGGTGCATGAACCCATACAACCGCTCTTTTTCTTCCTCAGCGCGCTTAGCCGTCTCCAAACCTGTTAGGTAGCTGCGACGGAAGTAGAACAGCAGCACTGCAACATGGACAAGATACAAAGCTGGATAGAAAAACGCTTGAGAAACCTGCGAACTATGCCCAAAAGCGAAAATAAGCAGTTGTGGATACAAGGTGCCGAAAAGTACAACATCACGCGTGTCGTGTACGGTTCGCGAAACAACTACTTCATCGGTGGTGGCGTCGTAAAAGGTAGTGGCAAACAAGAGAAATGCCGCAGCAACGGCTACAGCGTAGTACACGCTGGCAAACGGCACTTCAAAGTTTAGGTCAAGAATTGCCGCCCCTGCAGACAGAAAAACCACAACCGCTAAAAACAACCGCCCGGCTTCACGCCGTCCAAGCACTATCTCTAACCAGTGGAGATACAGCAGCAAGACAAGAATATCGACCAAGACCAAGAGTGCCTGGTGCGGATAAACTATGTAGGACAGATCACGAATCAGAAAAACACAAAGCGCTACGGCTGGGACACCGGCAGACCTCTCGGCCCCAACCCCGCGAAGCACTCTATAGGTGAGTAGTCCTGCAATGAGCACCGCGATACGCGGTCCCACGTACCACAGACCCGAGCCCACTTACCCCTCCCCGACTATTCGAAGAACCCGGTCAATGTTTTCTTTGTCCGGCCCTTTAGCGTCCACTCCCGGCACTTCCAGAATAATGGGCAGGTCTATAAGCGGCGTGTAATTAAGAAAGAACGAGAGATCATCAGCGTCGATGAGCCCGTCCCCAATGTCGGCGTGGCGGTCGCGCCCGGAACCACGTTCATCTCGACTATCGTTTACATGGATACACACCAGCTCGTCCCAAAGCTTGAGACGCTCAATTTCAGCAATGGCCGAACCGGCATCTCTGGCATCTTTTGAGCCCACCGCGGTTTTTCCTTGCCCGGAAGGGTCCCCGAGGTGGAATCCTGCTGCGTGGGCATGGCAGGTGTCAAAACACCACCCCAGAGCCGGAGAGGATAGCTCGTCGAGCAACGTGCGAATTTCCAAGAAATCACTTGAAAGTTTTCCGTTCTGTCCGGCCGAGTTTTCTATGAGGAAGTGTGCTCCTGCCGGAGCCTCGGCAAGGATTGCCGCAATTCGGTCTCGCAGCACGCCACGCACAGCCTCCCAGCCACGTCCTTGGTGACTTCCTAAATGAACCACTATCCCGGAGCCACCAAGCAGCGCATCAAAACGCATATCATAGCGAAGTGCATCCATGGACTTTTCAACTAAAGCCGGATCCTCCGACACAAGATTGATAAGGTAAAGGGAGTGGGTTATAAGCGGCGATACGCCATATTCCGCACAAGCCTGTGAAACGGCCTCGGCATCAAGTTCCTCAATGGGCTTGCGCTTCCAACTGCGGGGGCTGCCAGAAAAGATCTGCACACAGTTGGCGCCTATAGCCGCAGCGCGTTCGACTGCTTTGTGGGGGCCGCCTGCCGCCGACACATGTCCACCAATTTTGCGTCCGCCCGCGGTTGCGCCAGCTGCGTCGGCTCTGTGCTCGTTACCGGAATTGTTCATTTACCACCGTCCTGATCCGTGTTCCCGGCTACCGCTGCAGTTTCATCCAGGAACCCTATTCCCGGTTCGGTTACAGCCGGTGCCACCATACTGCGCATGACTGTAGACAGAGTATAAAGCGCTAAGGCAAACCAGACCAGCAAAAATCCCGGTAAGCGAGTTGTTTCGAAGGGCTCACCAAATACAAAAACCCCAATCAGTAACATAAGCGTCGGCGCAAGATACTGAATAAAACCAACATTTGACAGCGGTATGCGGCGTGTCGCGGCCGAGAACAGCAGAAGGGGCAGGAGCGTAGCCACACCGGCGCCCATCAGAAGTAGGCCCACCAAAAGACCGGACGAGCCAAAGGACGGCGATCCGCTCATTCCGCGGAAGACAAGAATGGTTAGAGCAGGCGGGGCAATAAAGGCTAACTCGCCTGCCATTCCTTCAACTGCACGAACCGCAGGCCGCCGTTTTTTTAGCAGTCCATATAGACCAAAACTAAAGGCAAGGATCAGGCTGATCCAGGGTGCCTCCCCATGCTGCACCGTCAAGTACAGCACACCAAGCGTGGCCGAAACGAGGGCTGCCCACTGGAGACGTGAGAGTTTCTCACCAAGAAACACCATCCCTAAAAGGATACTCACCAAGGGATTGATATAGTAGCCAAGGCTCGCATCCAAGGTACGGCCGGTAGCAATTGCTGCAACATAGGTAAACCAGTTCACGGCTAAGAGCATCCCGGCAATGAGAAAACTCGGTAGCAACTCGCGCCTAAACATCTGTCGGGGCAGCGCTCCAGCTCGTCCTCGCAGAAAAAGAATTACCCACGCAAGCAGGCAGCTCCAGACAATTCGGTGCATTGCCACTTCCAGTGAGGCCGTACTGCGTAACATATACCAGTAGAGCGGCAAAAGCCCCCACATACCGAAAGCGGCAAACGCAAAAGCTATACCGGCAACGAACGATGTATCACTCTTTAGTTTCACACATACCTCATACTTCCGGCATAACCTGCACGAAGATCCGTTGCACTATGGGGACATCCATCCTTGGACATAGCCCTCTACTCTCGGTATATTAAAGGAACAAAAGCGAGGCTGCCAATGAAATTCGCAATTCACGTGTTAACTCGAACGCTGCAAAGCCGGTTGATACCGGGCATGTTGCTGCTGCTGTTTCCAATTACGGCTATGGCCGTAACGCCCGAAGAGTTTCGTGAGCTTGTTGCCTTTGGCGTTACCATTGAGGCACTTGCCGAGTCCGCCAACACCAATCCTGACGCACTCCTCAACGACGACCGGGTGTTCATTATTGCCGGTGTGCTGGGCTCGGTCACGATCATTGACGACAATCCGGATACCTACCTAGTCCAACTTGAAATGGTCGACGGACGTTGGCACGGCACACAACGGATCGATGTATTTCGTGTGTATGTGCTGGCCGAAGGACCTGAGTACCAGGCTCATTTTCCGGCACGGCCCTCACCAGATACAGCGGACACGGTGATCCAACGCAATGAGCGTGTGCTTATTGCGGCCCGAGTAGCCGACATCTTTGAAGATGAGCTAGGTGGACGCTACGCAGTACTGTCCGCGCAGCAGCTTCGAGTTGTGCGTTGACGCCAAGCAGCAGTGACGGCTGAGCGCAGTGGCGGTCAATTTGTTGTTTTAGGGCAAAAGCCGAATGTCTGTGGCCTGAAGTTTCACGTTATCACTATGTTGAATTGACCGTTCAAGAACGTTCATGATCTCGCGGACGTTGCCAGGCCAACTCTGCTTCATAAGAAAGCGCACTGCGTCCTCGCTTAGGTACCGTCTGCGTGCCGCATGCCCGTCTCGTGTCCGGGACACGGCCGTGTCGTACAAAGTTTGAAGCAGATGCTCCGCTATGAGTGGGATATCCTCAACTCGTTCTCGCAATGGTTTAATGCGATGCACAAACACCGTCAGCCGATGATACAGATCGTTACGAAACCTTCCAGCCTGTACTTCTGCTGCCAAATCTCGATTCGTTGCGGCAATAATGCGCACATCCACCGCTCGGCTTCGGGTAGCACCAACCCTGCGTACCGTACCTTCCTCGAGCACGCGCAGCAACTTCGCTTGAGCAAAGAGGCTCATTTCACCAATCTCATCTAAAAAGAGAGTCCCGTGGTCGGCCGTTTCGAAGAGGCCGGGACGACTAACTGCGTCGGTGTATGCGCCTCGTTCCGATCCAAATAACTCACTCTCTGCGAGCGAGTCGGGAATAGCGCCACAGTTCTGCGCACGAAACGGACCAGCACTCCGATAGGAAAGTTCATGAACCACCCGTGCCGAGAGATCCTTGCCGGTTCCACTCTCACCCAGAAGAAGCACCGGAGAGTCCGACACTGCGTAGCGCTGGAGGACACGCCTTAGTTCAACCGAAGCCTCGCTCAGTCCTACAATGGTTCCAATTGGTCCAGCTTCAGACCGACTTGGAGTGCTGAGGGCTGGCACAGCTGGCAAGGCGGCCTGAACGCGCTTGACAACCTGTTCCGGCGTAACAGGAAGGAACACACAGTCATGCACCCCCATACGCATAAGTTTGACAACAAGATCGGGTACTAAGGCTGGACTCATAGCAATGACCCGTGGGGCGCGGGAATGCGTACCGCACTCGGACAACACAGCAGAGGTCACCGCTATTGCCAGAGCATCTCCTGGAACCCCGATGAGGATGATGTCCGGCGAACTCTTGCGCAGGATCGCAGGCAGGCTAGGCGGTTCTGCAAAGGGAATTACTGAGAAGTGCTCTTCAAGGAGGTAGGGTAGTTTGGTTCCAATCACATCGCCAGTATCGCAGATCGCAACCTTCGGCAGGTATCGCATCACAGGCCTCACATGTATACATGTAGTGTGCGACAGGTAAGTGGAAGTAAGATTCAAATGCCGACCAAACTAAATTCGTACAGCCGAAGAGCACCTTAACCACCGCATGGAAGATTATACAGAGCGGCATGAGCGGGAGTAAGGGCGAAAACAGCTATTTCAACGAGATTTATGAAATATTTCAGCCTGGATGGTAGAGCGCCTGAGATACTAGGAAACCGGCATCTTACATCTCACAGAAAGATCAGTTGGCATTTGTAGCTATCTCGGCTAGAGTATAAAACATCATGCGCAACGAAAACCTTCGGGCTTACTTCGACGAGGCTCGTATCCTGCGGCTATATTTTCTCGAGCTACTCATTGCGCTCCTCATCATTGCCGACGCCTTTGTTTTTATTGTGCTGTCGGAGTACATGGGTGTGTTTCTCTTACTGGCCGCCGCCGGTGTAACCGCGCTCCCTGGCATCTACATTGTATATAACTCAATTCGGAATACTCTGGGGGCAGTGCGGGCTCGAGTGCGCGTAGGTCGATATCCCCACCTTGAGTACGCAAGCCTAGCTGGCTTGCTCTTGTCCGGGATACTGCTCGTTCTTCCAGGTTTCGCATCGGACGCAATCGGCATCCTGCTCTACATTCTTCCGATCCGACTTGCTGTTGGTCTCCTGATCTGTTCGCGCCTTGAGACCCCGCTGAACGA
This sequence comes from uncultured Spirochaeta sp., assembly GCA_964593085.1. Lineage (GTDB taxonomy): Bacteria > Spirochaetota > Spirochaetia > DSM-27196 > SLAA01 > SLAA01. Next base: position 12,448 of record CAZQIK010000002.1, on the reverse strand, counting down.
GACATACGAGCATTTAAAACTTGAGGAGTACGCGGAGCTATCGACTGAAGCGGGCTTGCCTGCGTCTGAGTTGCAGGACAACAACGAAACGCTCACCCAAGAACGGTCCTAAGTGCCTGTTCCGGCAGCTCCGGTTCTGAAATCACAAAATGCTCACGTCCGGTTCGGAGATAAAAGAGAAATACATACGGCGCCACACCGAAGATCTCCTGCGCTGCTCGTCGGTACAACTCCAACTGAACCAAGTAGTGTTCCGGATTCTCTTCAGTATCGCTCTTGTAATCTACAACCACCCGTTTCCCGGCGTGTTGAAAAGTCAGGTCGATACTTCCGCTTAGCATAACGTGCTCATATGGGGGCTCGGCCCGGTATACGAACGCTAACTCGGTCTCACGTTCATTATCCCCCATTGCCTGCACCCCCAAAGACGAGCCAAGGAACGTTTCAACAGCAGTTGCCGCCTCAGCGTGCACCAGGCTACGCTCAGACTCGTCCAGACCGGAAAACATCTGGTTGCTCAGTAGCTCGTCGCGCTCTACCGCTGTGCCAGCGAGTGCCGGTCCACCCGCTGCAGCAGGCGAATCCAGAGCAAGTTCAAGCAAGGCGTGTACATAGGTGCCGAAGGCCGCTTCGAGGCCGTGCCGATGCAGCACAGCATCAAGCACGGAATCAGACTCACGCGCAGTACGATCCTCGTCCGCACGCGGCCCACTCACTGCTTCACGATACATCGCATTGAGCTCACTTACCGCAAAGGCATAACGCTCCGCAGGGCGGTGCACGACTGCCTCCGGCTCCGGTAGGTCTTCTACCGCCCGTGAGAATCCGTGCAAGCCGCCGTGGCGAGCCGCAGCGGTGAGCAGGTGTTTCCGTGTTACAGGAGCAATCGGCTTGAGCGGAACCTGCGCATGCTGGAGCATGAGCAGATGGCAGTTGTCGGTATTGGCGCCGTGCTTATTCATAACCCCGGTTACGATGAGGTGATATTGAGCCCGCGTCAGCGCAACATACAACAGCCTTTTGAGCTCGGCGGTATCTTTAGCGGCTTCTTCGACTTTTGCACGGCGATAGAAATAGTTTGATGCACCCTCGTCGTGGAGTCGTGCGCCGGACCTAAGACGCAAGCATGGGCCAAACGTATCGGAGATGTAGCACGGGGCTCCCCCATCGGAGTTTCTGCCTTTGTTCCCGGTGTTTGCAAGAAAGACAATAGGGAACTGGAGTCCTTTGGACCGATGTATAGTCAACAGCTGCACTCCCAACTCTTCCTCTCGCAGAATCGAGGCATCCTCAAACTTCTTATAGTCGCCTAAGTTCTCCCGCACCACCGCAAGGAACTCCCACAATGTCTGGGTCGGGTCAGCCGCCGCTAAGGCAAAGAGGTAGTCGTAGTACTCCAAATAGGGATGATAGTCGGAATCGGCAACTAAATAGTAGCGATACCCATAACCATACCATATATCCTCCAGCAACTCGCTAACCGGAGCTCTACCTGCTTTCTCGCACAAGGCAGAGTACATCTCGGCGCCTAAAGCAAAACGCCTGCCGTCCTCGCCAGCATGCCGGTTCAGGCCAAAAGGCGTACCACTGAACTCTAGCAACTCACGCACCATTGCCTCGTCCGACAGTGCGACTAAAGGCCCGCGCAGGACCGCCGCGTATGACAGAGTTTCCTCAGGGTAGAGAACCAGTTGCAGAAGATGGTAGATGTCGTAACTTGGTGCTTCAAGGAATAGGCTCCGTACATCGCCTGAGTTGTACGGTACCCCAAAACGGCGTAAGAGACGCTCATACCGAATCTGATTCGAACCCGACCGCATGAGTATTGCAATATCCCGGTACTCGGCCGGTCGGACGCTGCCGTCCTCCGCCACGACGCTCCAGCGACCAGTGCGAATACCCTCGCTAATAGTAGAAGCTACAAAGTAGGCCTCGGCATCGTCGGCTGCGGCCGGTTGATCGTCGTCGCCAGCAACATCCGATTCTCCGGTACTGTCGTCAACGGATGTGTCGTGCGACGCGTCATACGCGTACACGGAGATCTCCGGTTTAATGCCGGGGGTGGCGGCACGCGACGCAAGCGGCCGAAACTCCGCCTCCCACGGTTCACGGCGAGAACCGGCCGCTTCCATAACCGCCGGAAACACCTGATTGCAAAACTCAACCAGCTCCGGCTCGCTGCGATAGTTGGCGGCCAGCTCAAGAATTACGCCCCCTGCGGCCTGCAGTTCCTCGGCAAGGGTGCGAAAGACTGCAACATCCGCTCCCCGAAACCGGTAGATCGACTGCTTATCGTCGCCTACAAAAAACAACTTGCTGGTCTCAAGTTCATTTGCGCGCGGTATTCTATCCACGGTGAGATCATCACGCTCTGACAGAAGGTACAACAGCTCCTTTTGCAAGGGGTCATTGTCCTGAAACTCATCTATCAATAGTGCCCGAAATTTTTTCTTATAATGGCTGCGCAACTCGGACGACCGTCTGAGAGCCTCAACCGCAAGCAGGACCACATCGTGATACGACAGCACCGCCCGGGAACGTTTGCGCTCAAGAACGCGCGTCTGAAACTCACCAAAAAAGCCAAACAGCTCAGAAAGGCGGGGCTGTAACTCCAAAGTTGCCAGCGCCTCGGCAAGGCCCTCACGTTCCTGCTTCAAGACGGGTTGCAACTCCTTATACGACTCCGCCGCTACGCCCTTCTGGCGTCCCCGTAAGCCGCTGAACGCTTCAAGTTCGGATGTAGCCCGTGCAAGTGCCGCAGCACTACACTCACCCACCCCCCAAACCGGGTCACTCCGCAGCCTATCAGCAGTTTCTATTAAGCTACGTAGGCTGGGCGAGGCCGGTCCGTCAATGCAGGATACCGCGTATAGCAGCTCAGCAACGGCCGCGCGTGCGCGGGAGATGTCCTCTGCTAGGGTCGACATCTGTAGCGAGTAAATCGCGCTAAAGTCGCTCGGACGGGCGGGAGACATCAACTGCGTCGCAAGCGGCACAAAACACCCGTGAAGTGCGGCATCGACGCCTTGTTCGGCTAATAGCCGTTTCAGTGCAGGGTGGCCAGCCTTTTCCCTAAGAAACTCAAGGCTGCTTTCTTCGGCCAGGCGGGAAACTGCCGCCGGGTCAACCGTGAATGACGGGGGAAGTCCAAACTCGGGGGCCGCACTGGCGGCCACCTCGGAACAAAAACTGTCGAGGGTCGCAATAGTTGCTTCATCAAATCGCTCAAGCTCACGTCGCACAAACTCATCCTCGGAGTGGGCCGCCAGCCCGGCGTAGATTCGTTCATACATCTCCATTGCCGCTTTGCGGGTAAAGGTGAGAGTCAGAATACTTCGTACGGGAATCTGGTCCTGCACCACAAGTCGGAGGTATCTCTCGGCCAGAACACGCGTTTTGCCTGAGCCTGCTCCAGCAAGGACGACGGTGTTGCGTTTTTCATCGACAGCGGATTGTTGTGCCGGACTCATCTGCATTGCATGTTCTCCTTGCTACGTGCAAATTCTTTAGGCAAATCGAAGATGAAACTTAGCCCGACAGATCCCGGGGAAAGCGCAGTTCTCACAACCGGCTTCGTGAGGCATTGGATATGTGCCCGCCTGAATTCCGGCCACACATGTATGAATTAACTCACGCACGGAGTGCACAGCCGCCTCTCGATGCTCCGCGTCAAGATACGGCTTATGTTCAACCGGACCAAAGACTGCTTGGTACTTGGTAGACTCAAGCCCAACATAATAGGCAGCCTCGGCCGGATGTCCGTACTCCTCCCGCAACATAAGGTCATACAGCGGCAGTTGCAGTTTCTCTGGCCCGTCGGCTCCTGGGATTAGCTCCTTGGCCTTGGCCAGATTCTTGCGCTTGTAGTCAAGAAAGAAATACTCGCCGGTGGGTAGCGCCCCTACGCGATCAACCCTTCCGCTCAGGACAACCGGAGAGTCGGCCTGCGCTATGTGCAGACTTTTCTCGAGCTCGATAACAGACGCCCCGTCAAGCAGCAAAACCTCGCGCTCAAGCAGTGCCCCAAGATAGTCGCTGGCTCGGAGCTCGGCCGCCGGGTAGGCAGCGGAATCTAACTGTAGCTGAGCGGGCGCCCACGACTCTAAGGTCTCTCGAATTGCATGCTCAAGGTACGTTTTATACAGAGGAAGCCGGGAGCTATGGAAAGACCCATCGGTCTGGGCGTTATCGGCAATGCGGCGAAAGAGTACTTCAAGTATGTGATGATACAGGTTGCCGGTATCCAGTGCAGACTCGTACTCTCGCACAGCGCTCACTTCACGCAGCCGCAAGCCATACTGCAAGAGATATCCAAATGGACAGTTGCGATAAGCCTCTATAGGCCCGGAGGACAAGGCGATCCGGGCCGCTTCGGCGTCGGGGCCGGTACCGCTCGCGGCGTCCATACCGGTCGTGGCTCCCGTGGCAGAGGAGCCGGACTGCAAGCGCGGTCGGGGCGTCACGGCCGACCGCAATGCCTCGCCAAGCGGAACACGGTTGAGTCCGGGCGGTCGTCCTTTGGGCCGCAGCGCCCGCAACCTGAGTCGGGACGACTGCTGCACCGGATAGCAAACCTTTGTTGAAAACGGATCGAGCAACTCGTCAAGATATCGATCCGAACTCTGGTCACGCTGAGAGGCTTTAGCAACGCCTGCAAGCGAAAACATAGGTTCAGGCAACTCCGCGCCACGGTAGCCCTCCCGTGAGGCGCTAAAGATAACCCGCTCACCGGATGAGGCGTAAAGCCGAAGCACCGCCTCACTCTGATCCGTAGTGGACAGACCTAACGCAGCCTTATGGTCCTCACGCACGAAGGAGAAAGGGTCGCTCCTGAGACGGCAGTTGCGCTGTGTTGTTCCGGTAATAAAATGCAGTCGTGGTGCCGCGCCAGCAGTAACTCTGTAAGAATATACCGGGACCCCGGCCGCAGGGCTTCGCGGCACATACGACTCCTTGCGCAACAAGGCAACCCAAATCCGGGCAGCGCTAAGTTTGAGCTCTTCCGTATACTCAGCCGCACCGACAAGTTCCTGCAGCAAGACCAAGGCCCGCTCATAGACACGTTCATTTTCGCTGTCCCACAGGCTGGATTCCAACAGCTCGCGGCCAAACTGCATGACCGCGGTTTGCAAAGCCCGGAAGCTATCGGCCCGACCTATGGCCTCAAGCAGACGAGAGAACTTTTCAAAAGTCTGCAGTACGCGAGCACCATTGTAGGGGTCGCGCTTGGCAACAGCCTTCAACCTGGAACGCACATCGGCTGCCCGCCCCTCGGCTCCGTGCTCCACCATTCCATTCAGCATGGTGTGCATTTCTTGCGGGTTGCGCCACGGCACAGCCGGATTGCGAATAACTGCCGCAAGTGCGGCAACGGTGTATCCGCCTTCTACGGCCTCAAGCAGACGCGGAAAAATGCCAGCCCCTATGGAGTCGGTAAGCGGAGTTCCACCCCGGAACTGCAGAGGAATCTCGCGTAAGCGGGCCTCAGACTCCAGGAATGGACGGACCGAGTCAGGACTGCCAAGCGTTACCATTATCTCGTGTTGGGGAATACCGGAGTCGAGTGCCTGTTCAATCTCGTCAAGGACAGCCCGTATCTCTTCAATAGCCGTTTGATAGACTCGTAGTTCAGGCAGGTGAACATCAGCCTTTGGCACCACGGTGATATCGTTGCAGTCGGCAATAATCGAGCTGAACGCACTAAAGTCGTCTATTGTGTCGGGAAAAAATACGTAGGTATGCCGGGCTGGCGAAAGTCGCTCTGGCCGCAGAGATCCGGGCTCAAAGAGTCCATGCTGATCTAAAAACGTTTGGTACTCGGCGGCAAGCCGCTGGTAGTCCCTGAAGAGAGCCGTTCTGAGAACACGTGGGTCGGCATTTTTTGTCTCGTCTAACAAGGCGACAAGCGACGGGAGGATTGCGGATATGTACTCCGCAAAGGCCCCTGAGTTTGCCGAGAAACTACGCGGAACCAGCGCCTCAAGAAAGGGCTCGTTAAGATTCCGTAGGGCAAGCAGCTCGGCAAAAAGACGGCGAATAAGTGCGTTCACGGGGCGCAGTTCAGACCTCAAAAAAAACGTGGACTCTTTAAAACTGTCCCAGGAAAGGAAGCGGGCGGCCCGCACGGCTCGCGTACCGGAGGCGGATGCTGCGGCATTGCGCCGGTCACGTGCAACGGTCTCGGAAGGAAACACAAAGTCGCAATCTTGCCCTGCCTCGGCAATAAGTCTTGCCACTGCGTCGCGATACTCGCCCATATCTCCTCCTATCAATCCTTACGTAAACGATCGTAGCAACTGCGCCGACAATAAGAAAGGGAGGAACACCAAAGATGACAAATTCAACGCGCGGAGCCCGGTACAAAGTGAAGGGGATCGACGGAGTAGAGACGTATATTCGAGTATTGGCCGACCATGGTGATGGATACGATATTCTCATCACGAGTATCACCGACGGCCGGGTCAAGGAATCAAGCGAATTCATTGGCCGCGAACTCCTCGAGGCCTGCATGCGCACAGGATATATCTGCACCGCCCCGGCAGAGACAGCAGCCATAGCGTAACGCCAATTACAGTCCCGAAAATTACCTGGGCTTATACCCTTGTCTTAACGAAAAAGCACAGTTATCATGGCCCGGTATGATGGACCTACGATTCACTGCCGCACTGCTTGTGGTAACGGCGCTTTTTTTTGCCTGCCAGACTCCTCAAGAGCCAGTTCCGGAACCATCTCCGGAAACACCTGAGGACGAAGTCGAGTTTGACGCTTACCAGAGTATCAGTCTTTTTGTTGCAGCTGAGGATCCTGAGGAAGCAATCCAAGCTTACCAAGAGGCTCGCTTAGATGACCCCGATCAACCCGATACTATTGTACTTCTGGCAGGTCTTTACCTTTCCGCTGGCGAGTTGGATGAAGCAGTGCATAACCTAGAGCTGGTTTTGAGCCAAGAACCGGATCATGTGGATGCACTCTATCTGAGCGCACTTGTGGAGGGGCATCGTGGGGACAAAACAGAGCAAGAAGAGCGCCTGCGGCGGGTACTGGAGCTGGTACCCGGTGACGCACGAGCCCATGCGGCCCTTGGAGAACTACTGCTCGAACAAGGCCGTTACCGTGAGGCACAAACGGAGTTCGAAGCAGGTCTAGAGAGTGCCCCGGATGACTTTGTCTCCTTGATAGGCCTTGGAAATGTGCACATGCGGCGTTCGCGTCACGAAGATGCAGAGGATTCACTTACCCGCGCCATTGAGGTAGAGCCGGATTTTTCCTTTGCCTACCTGGACCGCAGCCGCACTCGGGTGTTGCAGCAAAATCTTCACGGAGCCGAGGCGGATCTCGACACCGCTATAAAACTTGAACCCAACTTCGTCTGGAATTATCTCGACCGAGGCCGCGTTCGCCTGCAGCGAAACAACCTTGAAGGGGCCCGTGCAGATTTCACTCGAGTAATTGAGCAGGACCCAAAAATATTTCTAGCCTATGCCTACCGGGCACGTGCGGCCGACGGCTTGCGACTCCGGGATGAAGCTATTGCAGATTACGAGAAGGTTCTTGAAATTCGACCCGACTACCACAATGCTTATACGCCGCTCGGCACGCTGTACTACGAAACCGAGCAGTGGATCAACGCGTTTGAGATGTATAAGAAAGCAGCAGAACAGGATGAAACCAACGAAAGCCTCCCGCTGCTTGCTGCCTTGTCACTCAAGCGTGCTGGTGACCAGCGGCGCGCTTCGGACTACCTTGCGCGCGAAACTCAGCACATACGCCGTGACGGAGCCATGTACCAGATGGTCAGATACTATATGAACCCCGCCTCGGATATATCGATATTTCGCACTGTAGACCAAGAACAAGAACGTGTAACAAAAGCACGCCTTCAGTTCTTTCTGGCCTCGCAGTACCGAGTACAAGAACGACACAACTCAGCCAATGCTGTCATGCGGCAGGCCGAGGACAACGGCATTCCAGGGCTCATTGAGACCCGCCTTGCCAAACACGATCTCGATGCGTATCGAGACGAGAGGTGACCACCATGCCCGGACTGCCGGAGCTTATTTCGCAGCTGGATAGCGGTCGTCGCATTGTCATCCAGGCTCATGACTTTCCGGATCACGATGCGGTCGCGGCGGCCTTTGGGCTGGCCCGACTCCTGGATCAGAAAGGACTCACTTCCACTCTTTGTTACGGAGGTGAAATCCAGAGCGACTCTCTATCGGAAGCGGTCCGAGTCTTGGAAATCCCCATTGCCACTGCGGTGGGTCTTGAGCTTGAGGAAGATGCTCAGATTGTGATAGTAGACGGCTTTGCGGGGAACAAGAATATGTCCGGCATTACTGGCGAGGTTGTCGGCGTAATTGATCACCACAGCCCACCACGCCAACCCGACTGCAAGTTTTTTGATATTCGCGAGAACTACGGTTCTTGTAGCACGATCATCTTTGACTACTACCGTGCGGCCGGAGCGGAAATTGATCCCTCGGTGGCGACCGCGCTGCTTATGGGAATCATGATGGATACCGCTTTTATGACCCGCGGAGTGTCGCAACTGGATCTTGATGCCTTCTCTACTCTCTTTTTCCAGGGTGACTGGGAAACCGGGAGCCGACTTCTCAAAAACTCGCTCTCCTTGCGTGACCTTGGCGTGTTTCGCGAAGCTATCAACGGCTGCATAGTGGCCGAAGGCTTCTGTTTCGTACCTATTCAGAAGGAGTGCAGTGCTGAGGTTATGGCCTTGGTAGCCGACTTTTTCCTTGGTCTCCGTGAAATTCACTTCGTCGTTGTGGTGGAACCTGACCGCGACACCTATAGACTATCGGTACGCAGCGAAGACCACCGCCATCCGAGTGATGTTATCGTGCGCGAAGCGCTCAACGGCATAGGATCAGGCGGTGGACACATTCACATGGGTGGCGGTGCCATTCCCTCAGATCTGTATCCCGGCGAGGAAGGCCTACGCCGACGCTTCCTGAGCGCCCTGGGAATTGAGTAACACACCATGAACATAACGCAAACATCCGACTCCTTAACACGACTGAGTTACACCAGCACGGAAGGCGTAGATCGAGAGATCATCCTCTTGGGTACCGCTCACGTCTCTCACTCTAGTGTGGATGAGACCCGGGAGCTTATTCGGAACGAATCCCCCGATCGTGTCTGCGTGGAGATTGACGCCGCACGGTATGAGTCGCTCACCAAGCCCGACAGCTGGCGGTCACTGGACATTTACCAGGTACTACGCCGCAAGCAAGGCTTTTTACTGCTGGGGAATCTAGTCCTATCCTCCTTCCAGAAGCGCATGGGGCTTGATCTGGGAATTAAGCCTGGAGCCGAGATGCTTGAAGCAATCCGTTGCGCAGAAGAGCTGGAGCTTCCCTTTAGCCTCTGTGATCGGCAGATACAGATCACGCTACGCCGAGCCTGGGCCAAAAGCTCGCTCTGGGGCAAAAACAAAATGCTGGCGGCATTACTCAGTTCGGTCTTCAGTAACGAGAAGCTCAGCGACGAAGAAATTGAGCAGCTGAAATCCCGAGGAACGGTAGAGAGCATGATGGAGGAACTGGCCCAGTATCTTCCGCATGCCAAAGCGGCGCTTATAGATGAGCGCGACCGTTACCTTGCCACCCGCATATTCGAAGCAGAGGGGACGAAACTCGTGGCCATTGTAGGTGCGGGTCATGTTCCGGGAATTGTCCGCCATGTGGAGATGCTGGCCGAGGGAAGCCTTGAAGCTAATCTCGACGACCTCGATATCATTCCACCACCCTCCCGGCTGATGAAGGCGCTGCCCTACCTGGTACCGGTGGCGGTTATCGGACTCATTACCTGGGGCTTTATTCAAGGGGGTTTTGACGCCGGATTTCGCTCGCTTTCACGTTGGGTGCTGATTAACGGCACTCTATCTGCGATAGGCGCCGCCGCGGCATTTGCACATCCACTGACGGTTGTGGCCTCGTTTCTGGCTGCCCCAATCACCTCAATGAATCCAACTATTGGGGTAGGTTTGGTTGCCGGACTTCTTGAGTCGTTCTTTCGCAAACCCCGAGTATCGGATTTTGAGAACCTTCAGGGCGACATAACCGGACTGCGAGGATTCTTCCGCAACAGAATCACACGAATTCTGCTGGTGTTTCTCTTCACCACCATCGGGAGCGCAATAGGCACCTTCATAGCTCTTCCCCTGCTTTTTCCTGGCGCGATCTAAACCGGTCTGGCTGAAGCGCTATGTCAATCGGAGCCGAACACTTTGCGGATCGCCTCGGAAATACTCTCGGTCTTTTCCCAGTGCTCGGGGCTCGGTTCACCCTGCCGCACCTGCTTCGGGCCAATAAACCGCGAGTAGCCCAGTGCGGCAGCAGCCTTGCGACGCCGGTCAAACTGAGCCGCGGGGCGCAGCTCGCCGGTAAGGCTCAACTCACCGGCCGAGGCAAGATCCGACGGCACCGGCTGGCCGCTAAAGGCGGAGTAAAGCGCCAATGCCAAGGGAAGCTCAACCCCTACATCCGCCACCCGCATACCTCCGGCAACGTTTGCGTAAATGTCCAGACTCGAGAAACCTGGACCAATATGCTTCTCTAATACGGCAGCAATACGTGCTACTCGCCGCGAATCCACTCGGTCGGCAAATACACGGGAAATACCACCTTTAGCTGGCACCGTCAAAGCCTGTAACTCCAGCATAAGGATACGGGACCCCTCATAAACCGGAGCTGCCGCAATGCCAGCGGGCATCCTGCCACTGCGCCGTACCAAAAAAACTGCGGTAGGATCGGTGATCTCTACCAAGCCCTCTGCCTGCATAGCAAAAAGGCCGACCTCTTCCACCGCACCGAAACGGTTCTTGGTAGCCCGCACGAATCTGAGGTCGTTTTCGGACTGCTCAAAGAAAAGAACCGCGTCTACCATATGTTCAACAGCTTTGGGGCCAGCAATACTACCGTCCTTCGTTACATGCGCAACAAAGAACACCGGCACATTATGGGCCCGTGCCCAGTCGATGAGTTCATAACAGCCGTACTTAATCTGATTCACGGTACCGGGGACATCACCCGCCTCGGCTGAGAAAAGCGTTTGCACAGAGTCAATGACAAACATTTCCGGCTGGATTTTGTCCAGCGCCGCCGCAATGCGCCCGGTGTCAGTCTCGGCTAAAAGCGTTACCGCAGCCTTTTGCACCCCAAGCCTGCGCGCTCGCAGGGCCACCTGGGAAGGGGACTCCTCACCAGTTATATATAACACCCGACGGCGGCTACCTGCGGCAGCCTGTAACATAAGGGTGCTTTTACCGATCCCGGGCTCGCCACCAATCATAACCGCAGCGCCCAGCGGCATCCCACCGCCGAGGACACGATCAAGCTCACCTATACCGGTACTCATGCGCGAGCCTTCCTCGGTCGGCAGCTCGGCAAGCGTTGCGGCAATCGCTGGCGGCCGCCCGCCCCGGCCGCCAGCACCACCCACAGCAGCTCCACGCCCGCTTCCTGCGGTCGGCCCTCCCTCAGAACGGGCTTCTTCGTGCAGGCTATTCCACTCACCGCAGCTTGGGCATCGCCCAGACCACTTGGCCGCTACATGCCCACAACTCGTGCAACGAAACTGAGGTCCGCCTTTTTTTGCCACTGGACTAACGGTTTTCGTTGCGCAAACGATCAAACATCGCCTGGTCGGGTCTAAAGCCCTCGGCGGCACTGCCGCGGCGAACTATTTCTACCCGCTCAATACGATCACCCTGCCGCACGGCATTCACTACATCCATACCCGCAACTACAAATCCAAAAACCGCATGTCCGCCGTCGAGCCATGGAGTTGCAACATGGGTTATGAAAAACTGACTACCGTTCGTATTGGGACCGCGATTAGCCATGGAAAGCACACCGGCGCGATCATGCCGCAGCTCAGGGTGAAACTCATCAGGAAAAGTGTAGCCTGGTCCACCAGTGCCGTTCCCCTGGGGATCTCCGGTCTGTATCATGAAATTGTCAATAACCCGGTGAAAGACAAGCCCATCATAGAACTGGCCGCTCCCCCGATTTGTCGCTATCCGTCCTTCAGCAAGACCAACAAAGTTCGCTACCGTGAGGGGAACCCGCTCAAACTCGAGCTCCAGCACGATCTCACCTCGGTTAGTGACGATACGTGCATACAAACCGTCTGCTTCCGGGACATCCGCCCAGCCCACGCCGGTGATGCAGACCATGAGCAGAACGAAAGCCGAAATACTTAGCGTGGCGTTATACGGAACAAACCTCATGTTTTCCCTCTCTTACTCGGTACTCAGACTAATACACGAAACGAGCTGCAAGCACTCCTTCAATGGTGCTGAGCCGGTTCATAGTGCGTTCATTTGGTTCTTCACTAAGGTCTATGATGTTATACGCAACATCGTCACGGTGCTTATTTATGAGATCTTCTATGTTGTGCCCGGCGGCGGCAAGCAAAGTAGTAATCT
>CAZQIK010000001.1:10129-23195 GCA_964593085.1 uncultured Spirochaeta sp. | reverse complement strand
TTCCATACCCCGCTGTTTGGACTCAGGCTCATCGGCAGTCACACTTGCTGCCCGCAGGAGCGGCCCAAACCTAGCCTGCGGAAAAACTCGGAACATAGGGTTGATCATGAGGTCCCGCATCTCTTCAACGTAACGTTCTTCAAACTCTGGCTCGCGCTGTTCCCGACCGATACCGTAGTAGTCACTGGGAATGCTGCGCCAGGCGGCATCACCGCGCAGGTTAACAAAATCGTCAAAGAGGTAAAACTCCGGGGCAACAGAAAGCGTATAGGCGCCGGTAGTCGTATATATACCGTTGAATGCAATGGTACTGGCAGGCGTCGCGGGGTTTGACTGAGCTACAATAAAGAGCGCCATACCGAACATCCATCCGAGCTCCGGCGTGCGGCCAATCACCGGAATAGGAACATACTCAACAAGCACCTCTTCCTGCTCGTCGGGTAGCGGAGCGAGGTTCGGCTCGGCGGAGCTATCGGCTGCCCGCTCGGCTGCTGGCCCGGTCGCTATCTCGGTCGCTATCTCGGCCGCTATCTCCGGTGCCAGCTCCGCCGCTGGCTCTGCGCCAGCAAGCCGGTAGGGATAGCCGATCAGGCAGAAAATAAAAAGGAACAGCATGATGCGTGAAACCGGTTTATCTATAATGAGCTTGCTCATGTATCCGGCACGTAACGCGTGGTGTTTCATTGACCACGGATTATACCAGGATCCCAACAGTGACGGAACTACTTTGCAATAAACCTCGCACAGCGGCTGGCGGCCCATGGCCGGTGGGGCGCGTGACCAGCGGCTGGCGGCCCATGGCCGGTGGGGCGCGTGACCAGCGGCTGGCGGCCCATGGCCGGTGGGGCGCGTGACCAGCGGATAGTGGCCCATGGTCGGTGGGGCGCGTGACCAGCGGCTGGCGGCCCCCAGCGCGTGGCCGGTGGCCCACGCGCTTTCGTTTAACTACTCGGCAGGTGCAAGCGGCGGCTGCTGCACATAACACCGGCTGTCAGAGCTAACCACCGCACCCCGCAGCACGCGCGCGAATACTCCCCTGCGCGGCATAACGCAGTCACCAACGACCTCATAAATAGCACAGCCGTGATGGCAGGCTTTGCCAATCTGCGTGAGCTCGAGTTCTGCCTCTCCCAGCACCAGTTTGGTGCCAAGGGGCAGACAAGCTAAATCCACTCCCTCGGTTGTAATGTTCTCGGCAAAATCTCCGTACGATAGCTCAATCCCACGTCCACGCATCGTGGTTATATCTTCATTCGCCAGAAGGGATATCTGGCGATGCCAGGGTCCCGCATGCGCATCTCCCACAATTCCGTGTTCCTCACGCAACTCAACCTGGGCGACCGGCCGCTTTTGCTGACCTTTTTTGTCGGAAATATTGATAGACAGAACCTTAAAGTCCTTTGCCATATAGACCTCCCTACGTACCGGGTTACAGTGTTTCTTTGGTTTTTTGCACTAAATGAATTTCGCCGATACGCATGTTCTTGTCGGCGGCCTTGCACATGTCGTAGATAGTAAGACAGGCCACCGATACTGCGGTCAGGGCCTCCATCTCTATACCGGTCTTGTCGGTACAGACCGTAGTTGCCTGAACATCTACCCCATTTTCGCGAAGGTCCAGCTCAACTGAGACCTGGTCAATGCTAATGTTGTGACACAGCGGAATAAGATCGGCGGTGCGCTTAGCGCCAGCAATTGCAGCAATGCGCGCGGTTGCTAAAACGTCACCCTTGGCAACTGCGTTGTCGTGGATAAGCGCGACTGTCTCGGGTGCCAGAAAAATGAACCCGGCCGCGTGCGCGGTACGGCGCACTTTTGGTTTGGCAGAGACATCTACCATGTGGGCTTCGCCACTTTCATTTACATGGGTCAATTCCATGGATCAGCCCCCAATCTCGAACAGAGAGCGATTGGTACACACCTGCCCAACGCGAGGCTTCGCCATTACCGTGCGCTCAAGGCTGCCTCGGATATCGTTTGTATCCAAGGTTATTTCGTCGTTCGAGTGCAGACAGGGCTTAAGGCTGCCGTCCGCCAGTAGCCGTATGCGGTTGCATTCGACACACTTCGGTGGACGATTAAAGGTGTAGTTGTCCATTTTATGCTGGTGCAGATCGTAGTGGTTAATCAGCTGCAGTTGGAACCCGTTGTCGCGGCAGTACTCATTCATTGCCTGAATCTCTTCGTCGGCAGTTTCGTTGAGAACCACCATGTTGATCTTAATAGCAAAACCTTGTTCCTTTGCTGCTTCAATGCCAGCCAGGGCATCTTCCAGGCGGCCATTACGGGACAGCTTGCGATACAGCTCGGCATCTAGCGTATCAAGGGAAATATTGCAGCTCCTGAGCCCACCCTTGCGGAGGCCCGCGGCATAGCGCGGCATAAATATGGCATTTGTTGTTACACCAATCTCGGTAATACCTGGCACCGCACCAATTTTCTGAACGATATCTACGATATCCCTGCGAACTAAGGGCTCACCACCGGTCAGTCGCACCTTGTTTATGCCGATCTCGGCTGCAGCGTGAGCCACCTTCTCTATAGTTGCTACATCGAGGTCGTCGTGACAATGCGCGGCTTGCTCGACAAAGTCCTCTGGCACACAGTAGCTGCAACGAAGGTTACAACGATTTGTAACCGATATCCGCAAATAGTGAATCTCTCGATCATAGCGGTCGAACATATATCTCCTCACCTGCCTTAAGCTCCGTAACTCCAATATCCAACTCAATGACGCAATTTGCGTCCGCAAAGGCGTCCATGTGACTGGAGCCTCCATAACGTAACGTCTGTATTTGACCGTCATGGTAAAATGCAGGTCTAAACTCTTTGCGTCGTGCGCCAGAACGGCGAATATCTTCACGTAGAGTACCACGGAACCTGAAATCTTGGGGTTCTAATCCCATCATGCGATAGAGAGTTGGCTCGATAAGCACGCGAAACAAGACGACCGAAGCGGCCGGATTACCGGCAAGACCAAACACGCACGTGTTGCCACGCCGCGCAAAAAGCGTACTTTTTCCGGGCTTGAAGGCAATTGAGTGAAATAACAGCTCTGCGCCGATGTCGCGTAGCACCGAGGGAACGTAGTCAAATTCACCCATAGAGACTCCGCCAGAGCTAATAACCATGTCGTTTTCTGCCAAGGCGAGCTCGTAGGTTTGGCGAATGGCATCCGGGTCGTCCCCTACAGTGCCGTAGTTTATGTATGGAAGGCCAAGTTCCGCGCAGTACGCGGCTATTTGATAGGCATTACTGTCGTAGATTTTGCCGGGGGCAGGCGATTCACCGGGGCTGAGCAACTCACTACCGGTAGAAATTACGCCTACCCTCACCGGCTCCGCAACCTCAACCTCTGAAATACCATGGGAGGCAAGTACCGCAATATCTTGCGGCCTGAGCTTGCACGGTACGCTGAGTACCGGCTCCCCAGCTTTCCGGTTCTCACCGGCATAAATAACATTAATATTAGGCTCGGCCTGCGTAATGCGCACCCGATCCCCTACCCGTTCGGTGTACTCAACCCGAACAACTTTGTCGGCACCGGCAGGCATCATTGCCCCGGTCATAATCTGCACACATTGACCGGGGCCAACTTCGGCTTGTGGTACATCGCCTGCTCCCAGCCGTCCCATAATAGCGAACTCTGAAAGCCCGTCGGATAGCTCTCCCGCGCCTGAACCGCCGGCTAAGTCATGTGACCGCAGGGCGTACCCGTCCATGGCGGCCTTGTCAAAGGGCGGTGAGTCGCCTTCAGCTCGGAGTTCTTCACGTAAAACGCGGCCAACCGCATCCAAAAGCGGCAGACACACGGTTGGCGTTAGATAAGTGTAGCTGTTTAGTATCTCGGCGACACGGGCTGCATCAATCATTATAGGACATTCTATACCCTACTAAGTTGGTTGTCAATTATGATATCGATTTATAATGAACGATTACAGTTCTCCGTGCTGAACATTGCAATTCCCTCGTTTGGGAAGTCACGTTTGAGCCCTTTCACAATGTCGTGGAGCTGCTGTGCCTGCTCTTCCTCGCAGTAGCAAATGAGCATGAAGTTCTCTTCAGGCCAAACAGGATCTCCGCGGCGGAGGCCAGCAGCTCCGGCCCCCTGTACCCCAACGAGCTTAGTGTAGTATAGATCTATCTCTCGCTTCTTGAGGCGGTCATGAAAGTCTTCCTCAAGTGTACTATTTACCAAAAGTTCAAGACGGACCATGTGTGTCTCCTTGGTTTTCCTGGATGCGCTGACGCTTCATTTCCTTAACCTTTACCTTTTCAAGACGGCGCTCACGCATCTTCTCACGCCGCGCGGTGAAACGCATGGATAACTTGTTGAACACTGCATAAAGCACTGGGATCAGAAACAGCGTCATAAGCGCACTTACCGAGAGCCCCCCAACGACCGTTTTGGCAATGGGCTGAATGAGGCTTGAGCCTTCACCCTCCAGGAAGGCAACCGGCACCAGCCCCAACACGGTGGTGAGCGTCGTCATGAGAATGGGCCGTAGCCGGTCACCACCTGCCTCGATGCAGGCCTCGTACAGTCCCAGACCGCGCTTGCGCAGCAAGTTAGTGTAGTCGACCAACACAATTCCATTGTTGACCACGATACCGACCAGCATTACCAGACCAACGGCAGTAAAGAGACTGAAGTTTTCCCCTGTAAAGACATACAGGCCTATGACACCAATAAGTGTCAACGGAATAGAGAAGAAAATGATGAGCGGATCAAGGAAGCTTTCAAACTGGCTTGCCATGACGCCAAACACGAGCAAGACCGACACGATCATGATAATAACGAATGTCCGGCCATAGCGCAGCAGTTCTTCGTAATCACCGCCAAACTCTATGATTAAGTCGTCCTCGGTGGGTATCTCCTGTTGAATAAGGGCGCGAATCTGTGGTTCTACCACATTTAAATCCGCCCCAGGTGCAAGCCCAGCGGTTAGATTAATTGTACGAGCCTGGTTCTCACGCTCAATGCTTACCGGGCCGGTTGTACGCTCAAGGGTGGCAAAACTGGAAACCGGAATACGGCGTCCTTGATCGCTCATAACGAACATGCGGTTAATATCCGGGACGGCCGAACGGTCGGCCTCATCTAAAAGGAGCAGAATATCGTACTCGTTGCCGGATGTACGAAACTGTGAAGCCGTCACGCCGTCAATGTTGGCGCGGATCTCGCTACCAATTCCCGCAACGTTTAATCCGAGCGCGTAGGCGCGTTCACGGTCAACAACAATATCGACTTGGGGCAGTCCATCCTCAGTGTTGAGCGTAGGCTCAGTCACCTCGGGTAGATACTCCAGAAGCAGTTCCTGAATTCGCTCACCCACCTCACGGCTGCGCGTTAAGTCCTCACCCCGGATCTTGATATCTATTGGCGGCCCAAAACCGCCCCCACCCGGTCCACCACCACCGGCACCAAAAGTAATCTCGGCAGCCGGGTAACGGTCAAAGCGCGTGCGCATGAGCTCACGAATATCTTCATCACTCTCAATTCGCTCCTCAAAAGCTGGTAAACTTACTTCCACCGTACCACGATGCGACTGAGTACCGCTTAGGAAGCCCCCGCCACCGCCCGCATTGACAACAATGTTGTCGTAGCGTTGTATCTCGTCCTCCAAGAAGGCTTCAATGTCCAGCAGCACCTCACGGGTCGCATCCAGGGTGGTCCCCACCGGCATCTGAACCGTAATACCTACACTGTCCTCCGGCTGGCTAGGAATGAGTTCAAACCCGGTAAGAGGAATGAGCAACAGGCTCCCACCTAACACGGCGGCAGTCACGAGAACTGTCAGAATTTTCTTCTCCAGAACAGCTCCAAGCGCCCGCTTGTACCGAGTGTTAAGCCCATCAAAGAAGCGCTGCATGACGTCGTCAATGGACTTAAGCAGCCCGGCAAGTGGTCTTTGCTTGCGTGTATCAAGTGGTACGTAACGGCTGGCCAAAACCGGGACCAGGAATATGGCAACCAGCAGTGAGGAGGCAAGCGATATAACTACCGTAAAGGCCAGCCCAGAAAACAACTCACCTATGAACTCAAGCCGGTCGCGGAAAATGGCAATAGGTAGAAACACACAGATGGTTGTCAGCGTTGAAGCCACAATAGGCGTAATCATTTCCTGTGAACCCAGCACTGCGCTGGCGGTAAGCTTTGCCCCTTTTTCACGATACCTATAAATGTTTTCAAGAATAACAATAGAGTTATCTACCAGCAGGCCCACGCCAAGAGCTAAACCTGCAAGTGTCATGATGTTCAACGTCAGGCCAAAGAAGAACATAAACATGAGGGTGATAATGATTGATGCAGGAATTGAAATTGCAATGACCAATGTGGTTTTAAGTGAGCGCAGAAAGACAAAGAGTATAAGAACTGCGAGGCCCGCGCCTCCTACAGCCTGACGCGAGACCGTCTCCAAGGAGTCACGAATAATCTCGGTGGTATCTTGCAGCGCGCTGATCTGCATATCAAGCGGCAAAGCCTCGTTAATTGCTGGCAGGCGCTCGTACACGTTGTCGGCTGTCTGCACAGAATTGGTGCCGCTCTGCTTTTGAACCGTGACGAACACACCCGGGCGCCCATTGATATACACGGCATTTGTTTCACGACGCAAGCCCTCGTAGACCTCAGCAATGTCTCCGAGACGAACGACGATGTTTGCTCCGGCAGCGTCAGCGGCTGCGGTAGCGCTGGCAAAGCCCATTGCAGAGCCCCCACCGCGGGTTGCAACAACGGCGTTCCGAATATCCTCAATGGAACGAAACTCGCCTGCTGTGCGGATGAGTAGGTTGTTGTCTCCTTCGGTTATGCTCCCTGCTGAAACCTGCGCATTCTGAGAACGAAGCGCCTGGGCAATCTGGTTAAAGGTTAAGTTGTACGCTGCAAGCCGATTCTGAGGTATCTCTACCCTAATGATTCGCTCACGTCCACCCTGCACACTGGCAAGTGCAACACCCTCAATCTGCTCTATGCGAGGCTGTATTGTATTAACAGCAATTTCGCGCAGCTCCTCCGGTGAACGGTTGCCGGACACCTCGAGCTGGAGTATAGGAATTTGCGAAGGGTCAAACTTAAAGATCTGAGGTGAGCTGGCCTCGTCCGGCAGATTGTTGCGGACAAACTCCAGCCGGTCACGAACATCATTGGCCGCCTCCACCATGTTGGTACCCCAGATAAACTCTAAAATTAACTGGCTCCGTCCCTCGGACGACGTCGAGCTAATAGTGTCTATACTACTAACGTTACTCAAAAAAGACTCAAGCGGCCGAGTAAGATTCCGTTCAACCTCCTCCGGCCCTGCCCCTTCATAGGTGCTCGTGAGCACGAGTACCGGCGGCTCAATCTCCGGGAAGAGGTCAATAGGAATATCGAGCGATGTATACAATCCAAAACCAAGTACCAGTGCAAACAGCACGAAAAAGGTAGTCGGCCTGTTAACAACTCTGTGTGTGAGACTCATGCCGCCCCCTACCTGACCGACGCTTCGCGCGGCAATGGGTCCATCTCGGTCACAATATTCACGCGTGCCGAGTCATCAAGCAGGTTCTGTCCTTGAACTACGACCAGTTCTCCACCGGAGAGTCCCTGAAGGATCTCAATAGTTTCGTCAATTTCAATTCCGGTTGCGACTGGTCGCCGTTCGACACGCACTTCGCTCGAGTCTTCGCTGGAGTCTTCGCCGGAGTCAGCATCTTCCTGTTGCTCACCGTTTACTACCAGAAAAACAAAGTCTTCGTCAAAACGCCGTACAACCGCGTTTGCTGGCAGTTTTACTGTATCGCTCTTTTCCTGCGTGATGAGGCGAACCTGCGCAAACATCCCCGGCCGTACCCGTGAGTCGGCAGTCTCAAGTCGTAAGGTAAGCTCCATAGTTCGTGACTGCGGATCCACAACCGGACTGGTCTCGGTTACCCGCGCGTTGAAGCGTGCATCGGGATACGCGCTCAGACTCACAATTGCGCGCCCACCAAGCTTCACGCTCCCTATGTAGCGCTCCGGAATGTGTGTCCGAATCTCAAGGTCGGTGGTAGTTGCAATACGAGCTACCGGTTGCCCCTGCGGCACGCGTGCCCCAACCTGCGTGGGCAGCGACACCACGGTGCCAGATATCGGTGCGCGTACGGGGCTAGGGGTAAATCGTTGGCCCGGTCGGGACGGGTCTATCTCTGCAACAACTTGGCTGCGTTCAACGCGTTGCCCAATTCGCACTGGGATCGAGGTGACCTCGCCTACCGTCTCGGCAAACACATCTACCGCGGAGCTTGTCTCAACGTCTCCGTTTACCCTCAGGTAATCAAGCATCTCTCCGCGCACTGCGGTACTTACCCCAACCGGGAATACCGTCTCTTCAGGTTCCTGCTCGACTACCGGTTCTTCGCCTCGGCCGCCAGCGAACGGCCCGCAGCCAGCAAGCACCAGGCCAGCACTCAAAAGCACAAAAAATTTCTTCATCTTATTAGTTACTCCGTTCCTTGAAATTGAAAATCATTCTTGCTCAACAGACTCGAGCCGCGTAAGATCCTGCAGTTCAGTGCCCAGCTGAAACTCCAAATCTAAGAGAAGCTCGATGTAGCGTTTACGTTGCTCCAGTAAGTCGATCTGTGCTTCGTCAAGGTCGATTTCGGCGTCGCGCACCTCATTCAATGTACGGAGACCGGCATCGTAAGACTCTTGCGCCAACTCAAGAGCTCGCCCTGCAAGTCGAACATTGAGCTCCTGCACCTCAATTGTACGTTCCGTTGTTTCTATACCGCGCAAGAGTCCAGCAAGTTGGGTCTCCACCTGTCGGTATGCTTCGCTTAGTCCAAGCCGTGCCTTTTCGAGGTCGGTGCGGGCATTCTGAATTGCGGTACCCGGCTGCGATACCGGAATGAAGCCTGAGAGCGGCACAATCATAGTAACGCTAAACTGTCCGCCACGCTCCCAGTTACCGGTGTCGGTGACCTCGCTTGAGAACGGGTTGCCGGGGAGATTTCCTGCGGTGTTAAACGTAGGTCCCTCGGTGTACCCCAGCCGCAGCGTCGGATAACGCTGGGCACGCGAGTCGGCAAAAGCTATTTCGTTGCCAGCAACCGCTTGCCGTTGCAGGCGAATGTTCGGGTTCCGCCCCACCAGCTGCATAAGGGTCTCGGTCTCCGGCAACTCAACAGTCTCGCTTGCCAGTGAACCATCCAGCTCAATCTGGGTTGTTCGAGAAATGCCAAGCACTTGTTTAAAACCCAGTAGTGAGTTGTCGTACTCGGCTTCCGCTCCCAACACCCGAGCACGGGCGGCCTCGACGGCGACCTGGGTCTGAAGTAGACTCAACTCGTCAATGAGTCCGTTGTCAAAGTTAATCTGTGCATCCTCGTAACGACGAACTGCGGAGTCCAAGCGTTGTTCGGCAAGTTGGTACTGTTCCCACTGCAACAATATGTCGTAAAAGGCTTTGCGCACCTCAAGCTCGAGCTGTGCCTGTGCAATTTCAAGTGAGATGCGCCCGGTCTCGTAGTCAAGCTGCACCGCACGAATGCCCTGGAAGACACGCAGGTTGAGAATGAGTTCGGCCTCAAGCTGCGGGCGCAATACCCAACGTCCGACATCGTCCTCTTCCGGGCTGTCGGATGAAGGAGCTCCGGTCGATGGATTTGTCAAAGGCAAATTATCACGCGGGTTCTCGTGCGGCCGCGACAGGGTTGCGCTCGCACTCAACTCAGGAATGAAGACGTTCCAGGCGCGATTGTCGGCACGATAGCGCTTAATCAGATCAAGCTCCTCGGAGCGTATATCCAGATTGTTATCGAGCGCCAGTACAACGGCGGCTTCAACCGACAAGGGCAAAGGCGACTCGGCTTCGGTTGCGGAACCGCTTTCACTCTGCAGTATCGCTGAATCTTCAGACTGTGCCATGACGTCCTGCGGTGCCACCAGCGCCCCAAGCGCAAAGAGCCACAGGGCGGCAACCAGAGCGCCAGCAGAAACGGGGCCACGCCTTTGTGATGCGTATACATGTATCATGTGATAACTCCTTCGTGTCCCGCAACGTCACTCGACGCTACGGCGGCGGCCTGCAAGCCGCCCATAGATAGTGTGTAAATGCTGCGCATATGTCGGTGCAGTTCAGGTTCGGAACTAATGTCCGGTCGAAAGAAGGCTGCATCATGCATTACATAGAGATTGAGATAACTCACCACAGTCACGAGTTCATGAGCGCCAGCGCGCATCTGCCCCTCATTGAGGGCGTTCTGCAGGAAAGCAAAAGCGTTAAAGGCGCGCTCACGCGTGACTGAGTCCAGTTCGATTTCGAGATTCTGCGCCCGGAACCAGTGGGTGATTGTCAGCAGTTCCGGGTTCTGGAGCATGTACGCCGAAGTCACAATGAGAAAGGCGTAGAGCCGATCTTCAATACTCTGAAATTGCTCCATGCGTGCAAGCAGAACGTCAAAGAAATGCATGCGCATGCGCTGCACCATCTTTGCCAACATTTCGTCTTTGTTTTTAAAGTAGAAGTAGAGACTGCTTTTACTCATTCCGACTTTTTCAGCAATTCGTTCAATAGTTGCCTCAAAGAGTCCTACCTCAGCAACCACATCCGAAATAGCCGTAAGTATGCGGTCACTCTCAATGCGACCATCACTGCCGACATGGCTTAGTGATTCAACCCGCGCGAAATCCGGAGTCTTAACCGCGTCTTGCACGAGCAGCCCTTGCATGCACACGTGGTAGCTGCGGGCTATGGATGTCTCAATTGCCGCGGTTTCCCGCGAATGCCGATCCAACGGAAGTAAATCTTCATCTATATATCCGACCATTGACCAGAAAACACCGCTGAACATAGCAAAATGGCCGGTGGAGGCAAGCAGCTCTGGATCTGCCTTCGGATAGCGTCTCCGCACTGCCGACTCAAGCCGTTGGTGCTGTACCCGGAAAAGCGCGCCAAGATCTTCGCGGGCAAGTCCGACAGGCCCAATCAACTGCGTGACAAAAAACGCCGCATACTCGGGCTGTTCGGCAAAGAAAAGGTTCATTACCTCGACAAAACCATGCACCAACTTCTCCAGATTTTGGTCGCCTTCCGCGTCAACAAGCTGTTCTGAGAGCCGAGTATAGTCGGCAACGAAACGGTCCCGCATAGCGAGCATGAGTTCATCTTTATTCTTGAAATAACGGTACAGCGCTGGCTTGGTAAGCGCCAGCTCCTCGGCCAAGGTGGTGAGACTCATGTCGGTAAACCGAGTAGCCCCCCAAACCTTGAACGCGGTTCTTATTATGTGCAGCCGTTGTTGATCTTTTTTGCTCACGCACTATCCCTTCGATTGTTAACGAACATTCGTTCACTTAAGTTAATGATTGTTCTACGGAGAGACAAGGGGTTTTGTTGGTCAATTTTCGTCTGCTCAAGCTACATTAGTAGCCAGGTGTAGCGTCCTAAAGCTTAGGACGATATTCCGTTGACGGCTTGCCCGCACGGGCGTAGAGTACAGTAATCGTTTCGGACTCGCACAACAAATAAAAAGGCAGAAAAATCATGAGCTTTATGTCGGACATTGAAATTGCCCAGCAGGGCAAAATGCAACCAATTGACCAGATTGCTTCCGCTCTTGGCCTTTCATCAGATGAGATTGAACTTCACGGGAAGTACAAAGCCAAGATATCTATGGCACGAATGCTTGTCCGCAAGAAAAAGCAGCCCGGCAAGCTGGTACTCGTCACGGCTATAACCCCAACCCCAGCCGGTGAGGGTAAATCTACCACTACTATCGGGCTCGGCATGGCGCTCACGAGGCTTGGGAAGAATGCCGCCGTTGCCCTACGCGAACCCTCGCTTGGCCCCTGCTTTGGCGTAAAGGGCGGGGCCGCAGGCGGCGGGTACTCGCAGGTCCTCCCGATGGAGGAGATTAACCTGCACTTCACCGGCGACATTCATGCGGTGACAACCGCCCACAACCTGCTGTCGGCCATGCTCGACAACCATCTAAAGCAGGGTAACTCATTAGGCATTGACACCACGCGCATTGCCTGGAAACGCGTTATGGACATGAACGACCGAGCATTGCGCAATATCGTAGTGGGACTAGGAGGTTCTGCAGACGGAATTCCCCGTGAAGACCATTTCATGATCTCGGTTGCCTCGGAGGTAATGGCTATACTCTGCTTGGCCGACGGCTTGGCCGACCTGAAACAACGCCTAGGGAACATTGTTGTTGCGGAGACCACAGAAGGTCGTCCAGTTACAGCCGCCGAGCTTGATGCGCACGGAGCAATGGCAGCGCTCCTGAAAGAAGCCATTAAGCCGAACCTGGTGCAGACCCTGGAAAACACACCGGCTTTCATTCACGGCGGCCCTTTTGCTAATATCGCCCACGGATGCAACAGCGTCAGCGCAACCTTGCTGGCACTTGATATGGCGGATATCGTCGTTACCGAGGCTGGGTTTGCCTCTGACCTGGGCGCCGAGAAGTTCTGCAACATTAAGTGTCGGGCCGCCGGATTAAAGCCGGATGCGGCAGTGGTGGTTGCCACGGTGCGCGCACTCAAGATGCATGGCGGAGTTGCAAAACACAATCTGGAAAGCGAGAACACAAGCGCCGTGAAGGAAGGACTTGAGAACCTAGATAAGCACATAGAAAACATGGGCAACTTTGGTCTAGAACCGGTAGTAGCAATTAACGTATTCCCAACCGACACACCGGAGGAACTGCGCCTGGTGAAGGAACACTGTGAGCGCCGCGGCACACGCGTCGCAATTTCCGAGGTTTTGGCCAAGGGCGGCGAAGGTGGCGAAGCTTTAGCCAAGGAAGTATTAGCTATACTCGACAGCGAGAGTTCACACTTTGAATACCTGTATGACGAGAAACTGCCTATTGTTGACAAGATTGAGCGCATTGCAACGATGATGTACGGGGCAGATGGGGTGGATATACTCCCGGCGGCAGCAAAACAGATCCAGAAGTTCACCGAGCAAGGCTACGACAAGCTTCCAATTTGTGTGGCTAAGACCCAGAACTCGCTCTCGGACGATGCCACCCTGAGAGGCCGCCCACGAGGCTTCCGTGTAACAGTGCGTGAGTTGTCGCTCTCTGC
>CAZQIK010000001.1:0-10119 GCA_964593085.1 uncultured Spirochaeta sp. | reverse complement strand
TGGCGTATGCTGGGAACATTATGACCATGCCGGGTCTACCAAAACGGCCAGCAGCCGCAGGAATAGATATTGACGATGCAGGTCGCATTAGCGGATTATTTTAGAGTTAGGCCACAGGTATTTTCTCGTTGTCTTAGAGCAAGGTTTTTACACATGGAATCGGCGGCGGAGATCAATCCGCCGTGCAATTCCATACTGCACATACAAGAGAAACCCTGCAGGCGGCAGCAGCGCGCCAGCAACAATTGCGCTCCAGCCAAATGCAGGCACGCCCGCGCCGCTCAGGTTCATGGCAATGACGACATCGACCCCAACACAGAACACGACAATACCGGCCAGCACAAAAGCCCCGACATTGGCACCTTTGCTTTTGACCTTCAGCGATGCCGCTACCACCACACTACAGACAACTGCAAGCACGACAAGAATCGGCAATCCGACCGAGTAAAACCACCATGGCGAACCATGAAGATTATCCAACACCCAGAGGAACCCGGCACTAACCGTCACGTAGAAAAAAACAATTGCGACTACCCGCCCAAGCAGGAGCAACGGAATAACCGAGTACGCCCACGCAGTTAACAATGCGGCCGCAGCATACAACGACCAGTCAAGTGCACCATTTTGAACAAGGTCGATAATAAGAACTACTAACAGCGGAGTGAAAAAAACCAGCGACAACAGATACAGAGCAAATCTTCGTCTGTACTCCGCCGGAAGCTGGACGTGCTCCTCCTTGTAATCAACCTGCGCGTACTCAGGCATGCCCCCAGGGTCACGCGGCAACGCTTGTATGGGTGCGCGACAGAGCGGACAGCTCGTTGCTTTGGGGTCTACCTCGACCCCACAATGTGAACAGTACGGCACTAGTCGCCTCCCCAGTTAGTGTGCACGCGTGCAGTAATTCCTAACTCACGTAACGTGCGAAAGAAGTACATCTCTACAAGCGAGTTATCAATCATGCGCCCAAAGGTAATAACAATCTCATCGCCACATCCAATTACAGCGCAGTTAACCTTGGTCATTGGGCTTGGCGGCGGCAGAAACTCGTAGCGTTCCACCTCGCCTGCAACTTCAGCGGGAAGGCTCACACGACCCAGGTTTGATATGCTGGCAGTATTCATTCCCTCGGCTACTCTCCGGTAAACAAACGCCACCAGCCGATCTTTAATTGCGCGCGGGACAACCCGCAGTACCGGATTACGCTCATTTCTTACATTACGCTTGAGGTGTGTGCGGAGATTCTTTTTGTTCAGCTCCAAACGCAGCCTGTAAAATACCAGGCGAAAAACTTCCTCTAACTCAAAATGGCCAAGCCGCAGATCAAGCTCAACCGAAACCACCGAGAAGAAGTTACGCATACTGCGAGATGGGAAAAAGGCCCGCAGATTAACCGGTACGAATACACGCACAGGGCGCTTAGGGTTACCCAGCCGTTCTGCGGCCAACTGCAAGGAATAGCAGTACACCGCAGTTAGAAAGTCGTTAATACTGCCGCCACGCTCCTTGGCCGCCGCTCGTACGGCGCCAGCCGGGACCACACCGCTGCTTACTCGATACAACCCTAGCGGTAGAAGAGGGTGCGGCAGGTGCCACGCGCCACCAACAGAGGTCGGTGCCGGTGCATGCGGCACGTACTCACGCAGAAAGCTGTCTTCGGTCTCTTGTGGGTCTTGTTCGGATTCCGGATGAATAACATTCTCCCAGTCCGAAATGATACCATGCGTCTCTTCGTGGTAAGCGCAGAGCAACGTGTTGAGAAAATGAAGCGCGCCAAATCCGTCGGTCAACGCATGCGAGCACTCAACAGCAATGCGGCGGTGATAGCACCGCACCCTAAGAAGAAAGCTTCCACGCCGCCGGAGGGTGTGACGCATACACGGATTTTGCGGGTCCGGCATAACGCGAAGCACCCCCGGGTTCTCCTCAAAGTAGTACCAAAAAAAGCCGGGACGCAAATGCACCTGGTAGTACGGGAACCGTTGCATGCAACGCTCCAGCGCTTGCTGCAACGCCTGCACTCGCACCGGCCTATTCAGTACAACCGCAAGCCGGAACAACGTGGTGTAACGGTGCGAGAGCGTCGGAGCAAATGCCTTTGCCGCGTTGTCAAGTCTATACCAGTTGCCGGACACCGACGTGCCGGACACCGACGGTTGAGTGTTCATGTTACCTGTACGGTATCTCATGCCCAGGGCATAGACAAGAGGAAAGCAAGGCGTAGCAAACGATAGAGAGCAAGCACTAGAGAGGCCGCGTTTTTATGTCGGTACTCATTTGCGTTGTTGGAGATAATCAAGTAGTATATGGCTATGCTTGGAATGTTAAGTCGCATTGGTACCGCTGAGCTTGTTATTATATTTGCCGTAATACTCTTGATCGTCGGCCCTGCTAAACTACCGGGAATGGCGCGGTCAGCGGCCCAGTCGCTTGGTAAGGCAAAGAAAGTGAAGAAGGACTTCCACGACGAACTCGACTCACTTAATCCACTTACCAATATCAAGGCCGACATCGACTCAATCAACCCGGCAAAGATCGTAAGGTCGCAGTTCGAAGATCCGCCAGCATCCGGCGAACAGTCACCCAGCAAACAAGCGTCCGACAAAAATAACGAGTAGCAAAAATGCCAGCTACCACCAGGCAAGTGAAGATACCACATCGTGCTGCTTTTTCGCTTGTGGTCGCGTATGTGGGACGGAAGCTTTATGACCAGCTGCGCTCAGTCGCGTTTATCGTTGGATATCTACTGGTTTTCCAGCTTTTCGTTCTCCGCATTCCTATTGCAAACGCTACAGTGCTCGCCTTTGGTCTTGCAATCTCGGTATTTGGGCTGGCGCTCTTTTTAGAGGGGCTCGTGCTCGGACTCATGCCTTTGGGTGAGTTCATTGGGCTCCGGCTTCCGGAAAAGACTATACTTCCGGTAATACTCGCATTTGGTGTGGCGCTTGGTTTAGCGGCAACATTTGCCGAACCGGCAATTGGCGCGCTCCGCGCGGCCGGATCTGCAGTTGTACCGTGGGAGTCACCGCTCCTCTTTGCGTTGCTGCATCGGTACGCGGAACACTTAGTAGCAGCAATTGCAACCGGCGTTGGCGTTGCCGTCGGAATAGGAATGCTTCGTTTTGCCTATGGGCTGTCAATCAAACCTTTTGTTTTTGCCTTCACCCTCATACTCATTGCCCTGACCGTCATTGCCGCTTTTGATTCCGCATTGCAAGAGATAATAGGCATAGCCTGGGACTCCGGCGGCGTTACGACCGGGCCGGTCACCGTACCCTTGGTCCTGGCCCTTGGTATTGGTGTTGCGCGCTCCTACGGAAGCACCGAGAGTCCAACGTCCGGCTTTGGGGTTGTTATGCTGGCATCGGCAGCCCCTATAGTAGCAGTGTTTGTGCTGTGCATGGTTCTGGCACCATCGGTACCCCGCTTTGACTCCCGCGAGGCCTTTCTTTCGCCGGAGAGCCACGAACAAGCAACTCAGCTCTTTGCCTCTGAGACGCAGTTTGAAGAGTTCACCAAACAACTTAGTGATGATGCCCCGGATGCTGAACTAGGGATTGCAGCTACTCTGTCAGCGTATTTGTGGAGTTCGACGCGGGCGGTACTCTTACTGGCCGGAGGTTTTGTGTTAGTGCTGCTTATCTTCGTTCGCGAACGCGTCCGTAGACAGGATGAAATTCTGCTTGGTGTATTTCTTACTGTACTCGGACTAACGCTGCTTGGGGGCGGAATTGAGCTTGGACTTGCACGCCTTGGTGACGATGTGGGCCGCCGACTTCCGGTAGCCTTTTCATCTATAGAGCTGCCGGAACAACAAATCCGCATTCGGAACTTTGACGACGAGCTGCTCAAACAGGCACTCACGCCGGACGGTCGCTCGGTACAGTTTTTCTACTTGGCTGAATCCGATAGATTCCGGCCTGTGCCATTTCATCCGCAGCGACTGGAGGCATCACGTTCCGAGTACTTGCACATTCCCGGGCGCAGCGCTGTTTTTGGCGGGCGTTGGGCCGCACTTGGACAGGTCTTGATCCTTGTATTCGCGTTTGGCATGGGCTACGGCGCCACTTTAGCCGAGCCAGCTCTACGCGCCTTAGGGCGCACCGTCGAGCAACTTACGGTCGGAACATTCCGCGCCGACACACTCATTCGCACCGTTTCAATAGGAGTCGGTATTGGACTTGGTATGGGAATGGCACGGATTCTGTGGGATATACCACTTCCAATTCTTCTCATACCCCCGTATTTGCTCCTTTTGCCGCTCACCGCGTTCTCGGCGGAAGAGTTTGCCGCAATTGCATGGGACTCCGCCGGTGTAACCACAGGACCGGTAACGGTACCGCTGGTAGTAGCAATGGGAATTGGAGTCGGCGGCGCGGTTGGTGTATCCGACGGTTTTGGCGTCCTGGCATTAGCCTCGGTGTACCCAATCCTTTCAGTCACTATCACCGGCATTATGCTGCGCCAGCACCAGAACCTGATCATGCACGACAGTGAAAGGCAAGGAATGAGCTAATGTCGATATCTCCGCAGGCGGAAGAGGTCCGCAGCAGTACAGTAGCCCGCGTAACCGTACACATTAACCACCGGCTTAGTCATAAGCTCTATGACAGCTTGAAAGAGCTGGCCGTGGGACGGTTTTTTGTGGAACCAAGCCGAATGGTGCTGTTACGGGAGAAAAAACGCAGATCCCGGTTGTTTGCACGGATCCTGTCGCTGGACGAGAATCCAGCCGAGCGCATTAGCTTCTGCCTGCCGATGGAAAGGGTTGCGCATGTCGCTACATCGCTTGCTGAGGAGTTTCGCTTTGACCTGGCAGGCCGGGGCTCGCTTTACCTTGAGCACGTCACAAGCTACTCCACGGGCAGTGCTGCCACGGGCGGTACTACCACACACGGTGCGAATGAGACAGTGGCAGGGATAGGCAGATTTCGCACAGGCCTAACGGGAATAACATTCATTCTCTCAAACCCGGATGCCGGTAACCAAGTAGCCAAAACGGCGCTCGAGCTCGGCGTCTGCGTACCTTATATATCTCTTGGTGTGGGAACCGGCATTCGCGACGAACTGGGCCTACTCCGCATAACAATACCTGCAGACAAGGAGATGGTAGAGTTAGTTGCTCCCGATCATGATGCAGAGGGCCTGCTTCGTTTGATAGTGGATGAGTGCCGGCTAAATCAGCCAGGTCGAGGTTTTGCGTATATCTACCCTATTCATTCTGCAGCCCTCAGCCCTCAGCTGAGAATTGGGCGCCAGGAACATGCCGCGAGTATTGAGCAAATAATTGGAGCCATTGATGAGTTGCGCGGCGAAACGCGTTGGCGCACCCGTTTTGCATCGACAGACGAACAACGCGGACAGGCCAATAGCCTACACCGCGATGAGCGTGAGGTTTCGGTCATCTGTAGCGAGGGTCACTCAGATGCCTATGTTGCTACCGCTTCCCGCATTGGGGTTCGCGGTGCCACGACCGCGAAAGTTCGCGCACTCGGCACCGACGCAGATTTTACAACTGGCGGTGTTGTGGCCCACGAACGCACTACTATGATTGTACCGGCGTCACTTGTTGACTCCTTGGTACAGGGAATAGTAGAGGCTGGACTTTTTGAGGCTGAAAGTGCTGGTCGAGTCGAGATCACGGCTGTTACTGCGTCGTATAGTTACAGGCGCAAACGGTAATTGGGGACTACTTTAGGGCTCTCGTGCTGCGCATGGCAATTACAGACATGGTTCTTGCTGAATCATCTCTTTTTTACGTACGATGGTGTTGCATTCATTGCTTCCGCATAAGCGGCCTCACAGTCTACGTCGTCACGCGTAAAATGAATAAAACCCTCTTCTTCAAAAGGCATAATGAGCACCTCATTCCAAGATTGAACATTAGTTGATAGGAATGCCCAGAGTGTAGTGCGAACTTCCCGATCCTCGCGGTCATTTATACATATCTCAAGGTAGCCGCCGGAGTAGAGCACAACCGAAATCCAGCGCTTGTTTATCACCAACTCGGCTACCGTGCTGTATGGTCCCACAAAGTCACGAAATTTTCGGATCCATTCCTCATGAAAACCAGGTACGATGTAGACGGTACCGTCTAATGACAGCCACGAAGCACCTGCACGCAAGGAGAACTTTGCTTCTGCCTGAGGCACTTCACCTGAAGATGTGTCTTCTCCGCCCACTCTGCGCCTCTCTTCTACACGCTCATCACAACTCAGTATGGTCCAGGTGCTGCGCACCATGGGATTCAGAAGTTGTAGCGCGCGAACGGTGAAGGGTCAAGACGTTAGGCGCTGCGCACCGCCTTGGTGGAATGTAGACCAAGCGACTCGTACACCCGACGTGTCGCCAAAGACTTGTTCAGCGTGTAGAAATGCACCCCGTCTACGCCATTGTCGAGCAGATCCATAACCTGGGAGGCCGCCCAATGTACCCCAACGTTTTCGAAATACTCGGCGCTCTCGGCGCGGTCAAGCGCCTTGAGTAGCTTTGCAGGAAACCTGGTTCCGGCTGCCAGGTCCGCCATCTTGGTCATGCCTTGTCGGCTCGGCACAGGCATAATGCCGGCAACGATAGGTACATCTATTCCCGCGTGCCTACATCGTTCGACAAAGTCATAGAACTCATGATTGTCGAAGAACATCTGGGTGCAGATATAGTCCGCACCGGAGTCGACCTTGGCCTTTAAGTACTCAATTTCCAACAGGCGATTACTGGTTGCCGGATGCCCCTCGGGAAAACCTGCTACGCCGATTCCCAAACTCGGAAAGTGCTTTCTAATGTAGGCAACAAGCTCCGAGGCGTAGGTGAACCCTTCGGGGTGGGGTTCAAAACTGCGGGTTGCGCCGGGAGGATCGCCCCGGAGCGCCATAATGTTCTCGATGCCGCTATCGGCGTAGGTTTGAAGAATCTCGCGGGTCTCTGCCCGCGAGGCGTTCACGCAGGTAAGATGCGAGATCACGGTGAGCGTAGAACGCTTGCCTATTTCCAGCACCAAATCGTGAGTCGGCCCCTTGGTAGACCCGCCGGCACCATAGGTCACGCTCACCGCGTCGGCCTCCAGCGGCTCGAGGTCACTGATCGTAGCAAACAGCGCCTTGGCCGCCTCGGGCGTCTTCGGTGGGAAGAACTCAAAGCTAAAGGCGGGTTTGCTTTTTTCCAGCAAGGCTTTGATGTGCATGAGTCCCCCTCCCGTTATGATGCTTTGCGAAAACGAAAAATGCCCCAGGCGAGTCGCCCTTTTTTGCCACCTTCCACCCAGTGTCGTAGGCCGGTTTTCATTCGTTCAATATAGTCCCGGCCGACAACCTTGGACAGTTCCGCGTCACGGGCCACCGTCTCGTCATGAACTCGTTGATAGTGCGTGGCCAACTGCCGGGTGTTTTCATCAAATCCCAGCTCCTCAAACCCGAGTCGGCCCAACGTCTCTCGGTAGAATGAAGGACACGCAAGGTCGGATAGGTTGAGCCGCGCCAAGATTGGCCCAAGCTCCTCGGCGTCGCAGTCGTCGGCGCGCATGGGGTCGGTGAACACCATTCGGCCACCGGGTTTGAGCACCCGCGCGGCCTCGTTCAGCACCTGCTCACGGCGGCCGCTATGCAGCATCGCATCCTGCGACCAGATCAGGTCAAAACTGTTGTCTTCAAACGGAATGTCCTCAAAACTACCGTCGACAACCTCAATTTTGTCTTCCAGACCGGCCTTGCGGTTCTGCTCGCGAGCGCGCTTGTTCTCAACCTCACTCAAGTTCAGCGCAACGACTCTGCAGCCATAGCGGTCTGCCAGGTAGCGCGCCGCGCCGCCATACCCCGAGCCGATGTCCAATACAACGGAGTCGGCGCTCAGGTCGGCGTACTCCGCCATCTGTGCCACCGTGCGGCGGCTAGCGGTACCTATGTCCTCGTCGGAGTTTTCGTAAAGCCCGATGTGGATATCCTCACCACCCCAGATGGTGTAATAGAAGGTGTCGGCGTCGCTTGAGTTATAGTAGCTCTGCGCCGTTACCGTTGCTGTTTCTTCATAATTTCGTGCCATTACGCCTCTCCTTGCTGTTTCTCCAGGTACTTCTTACCGGCAACGTGAACAAAGAAGTCAGGCTCGTCTTCACGGTAGGTTTCTTTAAAGTCACCATAGGTATCTACGGTCTGGAATCCTACCTCAAACATAAGTTTGCGCACGTAGTCCTTGCGGACCGGGAACATATTCAAATAGTATGTCGATTTGTCCGGGAAGCTGTAGCGGAACCGAGCGAGACCTTCGTCCATGTACTCCGGCTCGGCCGATACATTTTCTCCGCAGTAGTAGTAAGTATGCTTGCTGGAAAAGCCGTTATCAAGGATGGCGTCGTAGTTGCGCTGATCTAGGATCAGTACGCCGTCATGCTTGAGCATGGCGTAAAACTCCGCTAGAGTTTTCCGCCGGTCGCCCTCGTCATGAAGGTGTGTGAAGCTATTTCCAAGGCACACAATTGCGTCGTAACTTTCTCTGAGGTCTTTGTTGAGCCAACGCCAGTCGGCATGAACCGTGCGGATGAGATGCCCACGCTTGCGCCCATTCTCAAAAGCCTTGGCCAGCATGTCTTGACTACCGTCAGCGCTGGTAACATCGAACCCGGCCTCTATGAGGCGCACAGAGTGGAAACCAGTACCGGTAGCAACATCAAGTACACGTTTGGCATCATGCTCCTTGAGCACCCGCAGAAAGAAATCTCCCTCTCTCTTCGCTCGTGCCTCCCAGTCAATGAGCTGGTCCCATTTGTCTACAAAAGCCTCTATGTACTCTTGCTGATAATGGTCGCTTTCGCGCACCGCTATCGGATCCGTTCCAAAGTCTTGTTTGATCTTCGTATCTGCCATTTCTAACTCCTTGTTAGTAGCGATAATGGTCGGGTTTGTAGGGCCCTTTCACCGAGACACCAATGTACTCGGCCTGTTCCTGACTCAACGTAGTCAAGTTGGCTCCGATTTTAGATAGGTGAAGTCGTGCAACCTCCTCATCCAGTTCTTTGCTCAGCACGTACACTCCGGGCTCTCGCTTTGTGCGGTGCAGGTCAATTTGGGCTAAGGTTTGGTTGGTGAAGCTGTTAGACATAACAAAGCTTGGGTGACCGGTTGCACAACCAAGATTCACCAGTCGGCCCTCGGCCAAGAGATACACACTGTGACCGTCGGGAAAGAGGTACTTGTCCACCTGAGGCTTGATGTTGATCTTTTTCACGCCAGGATACGCGTTCAGTTTCTCAACCTGAATCTCGTTGTCAAAGTGTCCAATGTTACACACAATGGCTTGGTCTTTCATTCCGGCCATGTGCTCGGCAGTGATGATGTCTTTGTTCCCGGTCGTAGTCACGTAGATGTCGGCTAGCGGCAGGGCTTCTTCAACAGTACAGACGGTGTATCCAGCCATGCTTGCTTGCAGGGCACAGATTGGGTCGATTTCCGCAATCAGTATCCGAGCCTTGAGCGATGCAAGGGCCTCCGACGAACCTTTTCCCACGTCACCAAAACCGCATACCATGGCGGTCTTGCCTGCAATCATGACGTCTGTGGCACGCTTAATGCCGTCTACCAAGCTCTCGCGGCAGCCATATACATTGTCGAACTTGCTCTTGGTAACCGAGTCGTTGACGTTAATTGCGGGGAACAGCAGCTCGCCGCTCTCCTGCATTTGGTAAAGCCGATGTACGCCGGTAGTTGTCTCTTCGCTTACTCCACGAAGGTCCGACACTACGCGTTTCCAGAACCCGGCGTCGCTATGCTGGAGATCTCTCAGCAGGTCGTTTACGATCTGCAACTCACGGTTGTCGGTTGCTTCATCAAGCATCGTAGGTTTTTTCTCTGCCTGGTATCCGCGGTGAATGAGGAGTGTCGCATCACCGCCGTCGTCGACAATCTGCTGTGGTCCGTTCCCGTCGGGCCAGGTCAGGGCCTGCTTGGTGCACCACCAGTACTCCTCCAGAGTCTCGCCTTTCCAGGCAAAGACCGGAACGCCACGCGGGTCCTCGGGGCTACCACCGTTGGCGGGCGGTCCTACT
The DNA here is from genome assembly GCA_964593085.1 of uncultured Spirochaeta sp. Classification (GTDB taxonomy): domain Bacteria; phylum Spirochaetota; class Spirochaetia; order DSM-27196; family SLAA01; genus SLAA01. The sequence goes on along the minus strand of CAZQIK010000001.1, from coordinate 86 downwards.
ACAATAGCTGATGCAGCATGATCCTGGGTCGAGAAGATGTTGCAACTTGCCCACCGGACGTCGGCGCCAAGCTCAACCAGCGTCTC